>JAQIDA010000231.1 GCA_027858275.1 Candidatus Kapaibacterium sp.
AGAAAAATTTGTTGCCTTTGAGATCGTAACTACCGAGTTCTGTTTCACCCATGTTGTAATCCACATCTACATTGATATTGTTTTCAACCGGATTCGGGAAGATACTTAATAAAGCTTGGTAGTTGGGATCTGCCACATCCAATACGTCTCCGATAGTGAACGAGTATCTGAGTCTTGCACCAAAATCCGGATCGAAAGCTTTTAAAAGCGAGCCGTCAGGTCTTCTGAAAGATATTTTTCCTAAGTCACCCTGTCCGTAAACCTGTTTTGCATACCAGTAATTTAAGCCGTTCCCACTATTTGAAAATACTTCAAGAGTATAGCATCCGTCCGGCAGAACCAGTGCGTCTTTATATAAGGTTTCAACATCCATTTTGCCTGATTGGTTTACTATATCACCTTCAATATCAGTTATTTGATAATGGACATCATTTTCAAATGTATTAGTATGGATATTAATGACAATATCATCTTCGAACAGATCCGGTTTAATGAAGTGAGATTTCAACGAGTTGTTAACCGGGTTATCATCTTCAGCTTCGTTAGGATCAGACAATGAAACACTAAAGATGTAATCCAAATCGCCTCTCCAGAATTCAACTCCTGAAATGGGCAAAGCGACTGTATCATATTGCATTGTTTTCAGATTTCCTGTCCATAAGTATTCTTCTTTGTCACTTGAACCCGAAACTGAGTATTTGAATTTAAGACCTGTTAGAGTCTCCGCCTTATTATTTCTTATGACAACTTTCGGAGGTGCGCAGAGCGGATTTCTAATTGAATGATAGGGCCAATCATTGGGCGAAAGAACGTCAATTATTTCAACGTCATTCTCGAAATTCATCGGGCCGTATTCAATCAAGTGCATGGCTACTCTATAATTTCCGCTTCGTGTTGCCTGGTTGTTTTGAGGTACGTCAGAGATGTCATAATCCAGAGATAGTTCATGGTCTTTTATGTATTCAGTCAATTCGAATTCATTTTCTTTAACAACATCTCCCGGACACCAACCTTCACGGGCATGTGGCCATGTGCCGCCCTGAGGTTGAACAGGATTTAGACCGCAATCTTCCGTTTGCCATATTTTCCAATTTATTTCATTATTACCGTTGACTATAACGGTATGAGTATTGTCCTTCCATTCACAGCAACTGACAGGTTGACCAGTTGATCTGAATTCGCCGTGCCCGGTAAAACGAGTTTTAAGTTTGAACTGTTCTGCTTCAGGAGCCAAGATGATATCAATCTCCTTTAGAACTTCATCGTCATCCATTTTTCCATATTGATAAGTGCTCATAGGAGCCCAAAGCTGCTGCACATTGACAACGTCTCTTGGGGGAGTACCTTTAGTCATTTCAAATCTTAGATCTATCAATTCTTGATTATTTCCTGCTGCCAAATCAACATCTCCCTTGAGATACTGAGCATAATCAGTTACGTCATAAACCCAAGTGAATCCCTCAGGGCCGAGATCCAAATTAATTCCGTAAGGAGTGATATATCTGGCAATTTCAATTCTGTTAACTCTGGGATAAGGTTCTTTGAAAATCAGAGTTTCATTAATATACTCTGTGTCAGGAGTAATATATACAGAATCTACGACAACTCCGTAAGGATCGTAAGTATACTGCCATCCTGCCGGCCAAGCATTGATAATCTCAGGCAACATAACGAAAGCTGAGTCTATTATTGAATATTCCTTAACCGAGATCATATTATTCTTGGTTTCAATAATTGTATCAACTGAATCCAAGTGAGATTCGTATTCACCCTGAACGATGATTAAGTTCGGAGCGGTCTCAGATAACATAGAGTTAATAAATATCTCATCATCTGAGTATGCTGTTGTAGCCGGGATACCGACCATAACACCGTCATTGTCTTTACCGGACTTATCAACCAATATCAATTCTTCATTTTCTTCCATCGGATAGTAAGCTTCCAAAGAAGCATAATCGGGATGTGAATCGTCAAGCGAAGAATTGTACCAATTCATAATTGTTTCGCCGTCCAAAGCTTTGGTCCATACTCTTACTTCATCAAATTCAGCCTTATTCTTACCACCGCTGTTTAGGCGGAAAGGCAGAGCTTCAGCGATTGAGCTTGAAGGAACATCACCGTTGAAAGCCAGAGTTTTTTCAAAACCGTTGACGAACAATTTTAATTTGCCGCTGTTATTTGCTGCCGAGCCGTCATATACCATAGCGATATGAGCCCATTCGCCAAGTTTAATTGCGTTAGCGACGTTTCCGTGCTTATTATTATCACCGGGATTTCTGATAATGCAATAGATCTGACCAACACCGTTGCCGAGTTGGATAATCGATTTTTCTTCAATACCCATAAAGTTGGACCAATTAGTCCATTTGTTTACTTTCATCCATCCTTCGAAAGTGAAAGCTGTAGCACCGTTCAGAGCTTCAATGTTGTCAACTTCAGCAAAGTCGCCGGCTCCGTCGAAAGACAAATATTTATCATTTCCGCTTACTGAAATCACATTGTTAGTATCCGTTCCGACCAAAATGGTAGGTGCTGTAGCCTCACTCGAATTGAAACTGATATCAACAAGCATACTGCCGATTCCGTTCCATCTCACATCATTAATTAGGCCTAATACATTTTCGCCTGTAGTCAGTGTTATATCATTTTGGAATACAGTGACCAGATCATCGTAATCAAATTCATCTGTATCTTTTCCGAATGTTGTAGCGAGTTTGACAGTGAAATTTTTCAATGTTCCGTCGGTAGATTTTACATTGAGAATCAATTTCTTAATATCGTCTTTAGCAGCGCCGAGGTCTCTCAGATCATCTCTAGGGATAAGAAATTGAAAGTGGTTAGATCCGGGAGCTAATGACAATTCGCTGTCGCCCAATCCCCAAGTATATTTTTCCTCAGAAATAGTGCTGTCGTAAACGATGCTGAATCTGCGTTGAATATTATTTGTATAAGTCGGAGTACTAATCACGCGAATAGTATCGGGTGAAGTATTCCCGAGCATATATCTCGGATGTTCGTGAACAGTAGTATCCATAATATCTGTTGGTAAATACAGGAATGTATATGTCAAATAATCCCATTCTCCGCAATTAAATTTGTCACGAGTTGTTCTCGGATCGCATTTCAGTGTATAATACATCATAATTTTTGAGTATGTGTCGTCGTTGTCGGGGAATTGATAAACGTCCCGACGCTTTGTTATGTCATCGAAAGTTAGAGTTTGTACTTTTACAACTTCTTGAGCCGGGAGCTCCGAAGCAACAAACCCAAACAGGCAAGCAAACAATACAAAGTTTTTGAATAAAGTAGATATTCTTTTCATATCTCATCCTAATTTATTAATACGACTAATGTTTTGATTTTATCGTTTTATCAACCTGATATTTTGTCTGTTCATATCAATAATGAACAACAATTTACCAAGGTTGACAATTTATGATTATTTAGCGAATATTTGAAGAATTTTTTAAAAATATGAAAAAGAAATGTGAGAATAATAAAAAGGAGCCCGGTGAAAAACGGACTCCGTCCGATAACTATATTATCACTTAACCAAGACCATCGTCCCGCCGGCAATATTAGTTCCCGCGCGAATCACATAATAATATGTTCCTGATTGAAGTCCGTCAGCGTCGAAATCAATTGAGTATTTCCCTGCTTCGAACTCATCAAAGCCGTTTAATAACTCAGCGACTTGCACACCTACGGCATTATAAATTCGCAGGCTGACAGCGGATATCTCATTAGTAACGAATTCGATTTTTGTGCTTCTGCTCCAGGGGTTTGGTGAATTGCCGAGGAGTTGAAGACTGCCTGATGAGAAGTTGAGATATGTCAACAGACATTGACCGATTGTATTGAATTTCGATTCAGTTCCGATTGGGATAATATCAAGGAAGAAAATCGAATCAGTATCGAAATTCCAAGAATCTACCGACATGGAAGTTTGCACAGTGTCCGGCACAACCACCAAGAATTCTATCTCGGCGATTTTCCCGGCTCTGATACTGTCCGCAGATGAGAAACTCAATTTTATTAATCCGAGAGAGTCACTGTAGCTCTCCATATCAGCCTCGAGCATAGTCGCGGCAGATAAGTATTTCAGCGCACGCGGATTGTAATTCAAACTCAAATCGAAACGCAATCCTTCAAGCCAAAAAACAGTATCCCGCAGTTCAGTTGAAAAATCTTTCTCGAAATAGATCGGAATCACAACTGTATCGCCCATTGTACCTTCAGCTTCATTGACAATATCATAATCAACGGAAATATCAGATCGGAACTCAAAATCAGGAGCGTATCCGATACCTGCCATCGGCATTTCATCATTCAAATCACATGGATTATAACTGCCTGCAAACACAAGTGTATCGAACTGCTGCTTCTTTTTCGGACAGAATTCCACTGTTATAGTAGCAGAGGCACCGGGATCAAAACTCTGTCCGATAGGAGGAACAGACGCAACAATATGCACATCCTCCGGCAATTGAAGAATCTCATCAATCGCAAGCGGTACTTGTCCCGTATTTAAAATTTCAATATCTCGCTGCTGACAGTCCAAAACTCTAATACTGTCAAATGTAACAGTATTAAGAATAACGAAATCAGGTTTTTGAACAATCACTATTCCGCTGTCAGACTGTGCTATCATGTGAAAATAAATAACTTCTTCGGTATCAAACGAGATGCTGTCTAAGCGAATAAGAATAGTGTCCGGCTCGATCACCTTCGGCAGAAAGTGCGCCAAAAGGAAGGGACGCAAAGAATCAACGGTACAGAAATTTTTCATAACAAATTCATGCCCGCCGAAAGTAGAAGATGAGGCAATAATTGACGGAGGATACTTATAATTGCAAGTATCTTCTAAATACATAGACTCTGAGCCTATATATTCAAGGACACTTTCGTCATAACCGATTCGACATTTGACATCCACCAGATTTGCAGGAATCATGCGTGATGAATACACAGGAATCGTCAGAGTATCGCAATTAATCACATAGAAAGTGTCAAGCGGAACGCGCTCATTCTCGAAAGTCAAATTGAGTCCGAAAGCCGGTGCAAATCCGTTGCCATAAACCCATACTGTTGTATCAACACCCAAACAAGGCTCACTTGTATGAATCTGCATCCTCGCGAAATAGGTTCGAGGTGCGCGCGGCACAAAATCAATTCGTATAGGCAGATAATTCATACTGTCCAGTGTTATAGAGAATGGGCGGCCCAGACTGTCGCTTGCGAAAAACACTCTGTCATCCGGCTCAAAAGTGATTGAATCAATCACTATGGACTTACGTTCAGGATTTACCGTTACTTCGGGCATAGTTACATAGACAAAATGAGGAGGAGCCATAGTGTCAACCCTCGTCGGCGCGAAAACTCTAAAAACAGGGAAAGGCTCCATAATGAGCGCGCGTTTACCTGTTAAATATGAATCAAATTCTCGTTCCCAGCCTGAACCGTGAGCTGCCAGATGCAATCGAGCGGAATTATCCACAAATTGACGCAGAGCAGGAGTCCGAGGGCAAAAAGTTATAGAAAGAGTATCAACCGTCCACTTAGGAATTTCATAAGGAGTAGTCCCGTCGGGTGAATAGAATGATTTCCATGTAAAAAATTCAGGATGAGCGTTTGCGACATTCTGACCGTCTATCCAAACACTGTCCACAGTCATAGCGAACACTTGTGAACGATTCATCAAAGGAATTTGCCTTGTTATGCAATCACAAGGCTGCACAAAACCGTAACTGACCACAGTCAGAGGCATCTCCAAAGGAATTATTTTGCCTTCGCCGATCAGAAATGTCGACTCCATTATTTCACAAGGCTCATTGGAATATACATCCAAAAATGCGCCGTATTCTTTTGGCTCAGTAGGCACAAAGTCAACGATTACATTGATTGAGTCCCCGTTGTCCAAATATATCCCAAGATAACCTGCGGCAGGATAAATCATTTCAAAACCTTCGGGACAGATCACGCTGTCAATTCGAATTTGAATAGGGGAGATGTTCTCAACGGTAATAGTATCTCTTGCTCGATCTCCGACTTCAAGTTCTCCGAACATCACTTCCATGGGCAAATATATTTTCGGTGCTACGGAAGTCCCGAATAATTTGCCTGACCAATTCTCGCCGTCAGCAGTTTTATAACGTAGAAACGCCCTGTCGGCTCTATCGTAGTATGGAGAATTCGGAGCATACAGAAATATAAAGTCCTCCCCTTGTCCGTCAGGCAAATCCAACGAAACCGGCAAACTGCCGACCACGGAATACTTCCCTGAAGGATCATCAAGCAAAAAATCAGTCAATGTTTGTGTGCTGCCTGAAATATTCTTAATCGTCAAAGTATCAAGTCGAGATTGACAACCAATCACATTTGAAGTATTCATCAACAGAGGCTCATAGCTAAATCTCTGTATAATACCTTTTCCTTTTATCGGAATACAATCTGTTTTATAGCAATTCAGTTCAAAGAAGCAGATTTCATCAATATAATCTATACCTTCAATCGGAATAAATGTAATTGGGATTGAATTAGTTATTCCGGGATTCAGAATCAATACTTTTGCTCCGTTCAGAAAATATGACTCTCCGTTTTTCATGTAAAACGAAACTCGTAATGAATCGCTCGAATTATTTCTGACTGAAACGTTGATAATCGACTCCTGGCCGACTATTACTGATCCGAAATCAATATCTGTCACTTGGAAACTGACATCGGCCTCAGTAGCTCGTCCGATAATGTAAATAGGATGCCTAATAGTGCATCCTCCCGCACGAATATGAAAGACAATTGAGTCACGGAATGTGCCGGATGCAGTCGGGACAAATCTGAAATAATTATCCTTGTAACCGGTAATGCCTTCTAATGTTTTGGGGAATTTAAAAGTTTTTGTAGTGAAGTGCATAGGTGTGCTGATTGAATCAATAATAATATCATCTTCTGACGGATTGTACCAAAGCCAGATAAAAGGATTTGAGGCAAAATTCTCGCAAACAGTTCCGAAATTTACAGTATCAACTTTTGTGATGCCGTCCCGAAGCGTTACTTGGAACACTTCCTTGACTATACCCGAAAGCGGAATCATACCGCTGTTGTCGCACTTGTCATCTGACAGAACGTGCAAAGTGTCAATATAGATTGCGGAAGTATCTTGGGATCTGAATCTGACAGTAACATCCGTGCTTTGCCCCGGGTCAAGATATATAGGGAGATTGACATTTACTACTTCGAATACATCGGGCATTGTCGTGCTGAATCCGTCAATTCTCATTCTCCTCGGATTTCCGAGATCCGTGCTGTTATTGCTTATAGTGAGTATCGAATCTGTGTAGGGTTGTTCAATACATTTTGCGACCAATACACCCATATCTATCGATTGTCTCGAATAGGACAGTTCTGTAATTCTCGTGATTTTCATCGGCACGGTAATCGCAACTCTACACCAATTGTAGGGTATAATTTGAAGCCGTGAGTTAATCGTTCCGGTGAATGGAGCATCAAGAGTTACGCTGAATGTTGTCGGCACACCCGGTTCAAGATACATTGTTGTCGGACTAATCACATAATTAGCGGCATAATCATCAAGTACACGCATCCAAACTCTATTGCGGCAAACAGAAGTATCTGTTATCGTGAAAGTATAAGTTTTGCTCGGCAGGCATTTGATTGTGTCCTGAATAACAAGAGGAGTTCCGAGAACGGTTGTATTGAACCGGCGGCCGGAAGGACGACAATTAGCGCCGCTTCTTGCTCTGCCGAAATTTCCGTTTCCCGTGGCGTCACAGAGTGAATAAATATCAGGAGTTTCATTGAACCTGTAATACATCATCAAACTGTCTTCAGTACCGTACTTCGCCCGATCTTTCTCGCAATAGATTTCGTCTGCGTCTAAAGGACGCGCCCACATTCGTAACTCATCAATTTGACCGCGGAAAGTTCGGTAAGTGTTTGTGTTTGATAAAGCATTACAACTCCCTATTTGCATCGGAAGCTCAGGGTTAGCAAGCCGGCGGAGTTCATTTACCGGATAAAGCGAATTCCGCGCGGTATCAACCGCAATGCCGTTTACATATAAGTATATGCTTTCCTCTGAACCGTCAAAAACCGCGCTGATATGATTCCAATTGTCATAAAGCGGAGTCGCGTCGGTTCGGGTAATTGTATTATCTGTTTGTCCGAGATTGCTGCTCGTTCCGTTTATTTCAAAAACAAGTTCATCTGCCGGATTGATGTATATAATCCAGACATCATTTCTGTCCGTTCCGGGACCCCATAATCCGCCGATAAATTGAGTTCTTCCCTCTTGCCTTTCAGGATTAATCCATGCTTCAAAAGTGAAAGAATATTTAAAATAATCCTGTGATTTCGTATTTATTACATCGACATATTGAGCACCTTTTCCGGAGTTGACATCAATAGTAAGAGCATTGCCGAGACAAGTACGATTAACATCGCAGGGCTGCCAAGCCAAAGCTTTTTTCGGACCGGAGAAAACAGATAATATGGCTATGCTGAACAATACCAACCGATAATATTTAGTAACATATTTATTCAATTTATCACACCTGGTATTTTTCAAACATACAATTAGAAACGTGACTAATAATGAGAAATTGTTAATTGTTAAGCCCTGTGTCTTTTACGACTCTATGCCGGCTATGCAAAAGGCGTATCGAAATACGCCTTAATTGAGAAATATATATTGCTTTTTATTTATAGCCTGCTCATCGAGTAGGCTAAAAAGAAATATTCTATTCGCCTTTTTCATTCAAAAAAGCCGTCAATTTCGTATCCTGCCCAAGAATGTGAGCACTCAAAAATGTTTTCAAATAAAGAAGTGTTTCCATATCAAGCTTAGCTTTCTCTTCATTTATTTTGGTCTGAACATCAAGACATGTTTTTACGAAATCATCATGGATTTTCTTGTGCTCATCATAGCCGGCGTATTTGTATTTGATCATCAAATCTTCTTCAGTTTTGAAGTGAATTGCCGTATGATTAATCAATTCCCCGAGAAGATGACCGATTTCGTGTTGTTCAGTCGCATGGCTTGCTACTTCATGCAAATGTGCCAAAAGAACTACAAGGTCTTCGTGCTGCTTATCTATTTCTTCGACATTAAGGACTAAAGCATCGCTCCACTCAATAAACGGTTTGTACTCTTGAGGATTATCAGCTGTCGGCTGTGCTTCTTCTGTCATAGTCTGAGGAATTTCCTTTTCAGCAGGCTTATCGTTTGAGCAACTCATTATTGAAAACACGAAAATTAAAAGAGCAAACATTTTGAAAAATTTCATTACGAACTCCGTTATAAAAAACATTGATTTATATAGAAAAAAACAAGGACTGCCGGTTTAAGGCAGTCCTTGTTTGTCAGGAAGATTACAGTGCGATATTGAACTTAGTCGAATATCTTCGACAATTGCAATTAAGTGATAAGATAAATGATCCGGTGTGATGGATATTGAATCTGATCTTGTGCAGCCCTGCAGATAAATAACCTTTTTTTACCTTTTTAATCATGAATCCGGGGACATTATATACTGATATATCGACATTTGATGCCTCCTTAAGCTCAAATGATACAGTCACATTGCCCGCCGACGGATTCGGATATACAAGCAGATTGTTATTGTTATTAGATACTAACAGATCACCCACAGCGCAGTCTCTTGGTTTCAGAACACCAATAGGCATGAACTCTTTACCAAACAAATCAATTATGTCATCTGTTTCCGCGCCGAGCCAATTAGTAAGAACATCAGTGAATGTACGGCGGAATTCATGTTGATAGACAACATTGCCGTCTAAATCAAGATCGTCGGCCTCGAGTTTAGGTTTGTCACCATAATACCCGCCTTCGACATATTCACCGCCAAACACGAATTGCATTGATGCCGCCCCGTGATCTGTTCCTCGAGAGCCGTTGTCATAAGCGCGTCTGCCGAATTCAGAAATTGTAAATCCTGCTACACGTTCTGACCAGCCCTGCTGAACCGCGTCATCCATAAACTCTGATACGCCGTTGGCCATTTCTTTCAACAGAGTCGGGTGCTGGCCTGTAAAATCAGGGTTCATCTGTTGTGCGTGCGAGTCGAAATTGCTGAGTTTAACAAAATATACTTTTGTTTTCAAGCCGCCTGCAATTAATGCGGAGATAATCTTGAATTGCTGCGCAAAGCCTTCGCTGTAGTCGACCTTGTGCATTGTTTTACCCTTGTCAAAAGCCTCTTTCACAGCTTTTGAATACATTTCGGATTGCTGAGCAATGACGTGATTGAAATTAAACTCCTGTCCAAAATTAGTATCGTTAGGCATCATTTTTTCTTTAGGAGATAATCCTGCGCCCAGTTCGAAAAACTTTTCCGGATCTGTAATTGAGATACCCATATGCCCTTTTTTTGCCTTAAGCAACATAGATAATGATCCGCCGATCTGAACTGACAGAGGATGTTCCGGTATTTCCAAGGGGAAATTAGGCAGTTTTTTGTGGAAATATCTCGCGAGCCAACCTTCAAGAAGCTTCACTTTAGGGTCACTACTGTTAATACCGCTCAGATGAATATCTTCAGAACGGAAATGGGAGAGATTAGGATCTTTATATCCGACACCTTCTACTATTGCCAGACGTCCGTCTTCCATCATTCGAAGCAAACCGCCGTTATGCACATCATCCACTAATGAAGGATTGAAATACACATCGGAAGTTCCGAAACGTTTTGTGTTTTCCACCGGATAATTCAATGTCGGTCGAATATTGTAGTATGTATCATTGTACGCCGGGATGATCGTGTTCAATCCGTCGTTACCGCCGAATAATTCCACAATTATCAAAACGTTGTCTTCAGCAATTGCGTTGATATCTTCATTACGCAATATTTTAAATTGATTGCCCTTCATAATGTAGGGGGCAAATACCGCTCCGGCTGTTACTGCAGCGGAGTTCTGTAAAAATTGTCTTCTTTTCATAGTTGTTGTCCTCCTAACTAAGTTGGAAATCAGGTGATAATAAAATAGTGGAGACAAAGTTCTTAATACCTGCCGCTGCAGCTGCATTAGGTTCAGTCTCATCAATAAGACCGTTCCAAGCCGCTTCATTCATACCGTTGAGCAAAGCCGCTTTGTATCGCGTGAGGCGATCGGCATCAACAGGCATAGGCAAGAAGTATTCAACCAGTTTTTCCGTTAATTGTGAAGGATCGTTGTAGTCAGCAAATTTTTTAGCAAGTGCGATAAATCCCGCGTCATCGACCAGATCAACTATTTCCCGACCGAATTTAATTCTCAGCGGAAAAGTTGCCGTGCTGATCCATGTTCGGTATGCTTCCCAGCTGCCGACATTAGGAGGATTATAGAGCTCTTGATCCAAGGCAAATATAGCATCGCGCGCATTAGGATATTTAACTCCGAGTTGTTGTTCCATACCAACAATGAATTCCGGCGGAGGTTTAATCTGAATACCCATATTAGCTTCGTCGAAGAAGTGAGTACTTGTAAACAGAGCCTTAAACACAGGTTTCAATTCAAAGTCATTAGCTATAAATACTTTCGAGAGTTCAGCGATAAATCCTGCGTCATCTGCAGCGGTATCACTATAAATGAAATATCTGTACATTTTATCACAGATGAAATCAGCAATTGCGTTTGGACGTTTTTCAAATAAGATTTCAATAACTCGTCTCAATTCGCCTTGAAGTACTTGTTCCTGAGTGTTCGAATCTTCATCGCGAGCCGCGATTGACTCACCCATAAATGTTTTTCCCTGAATATCATGAACGTCAGGCAAGAAATATGTTTCAAACGGGGCATCAAGATAATGAGGATCATACTTATACGCAGCCGTTCTCCAACCGGTCAAAGCACGTGAACCTTCTTTAATGTCTCCTTCTGTATAATGACCGATACCCATAGTAAATAATTCCATCAGCTCGCGCATATAGTTTTCGTTGGGTATATCTTTAGTGCTGTAATACAGACTTTGGAAAAGAATCATGGCTCCGTCGAGAGTAATATCTTCAGCGAATTTTTTGTAATTGCCGATATGATCATTACGCATCGTCTGATTATTTCTGTAAACCAGTGGTGGGGGTATCAGAGCAAGAGTGTCATAGTCAAAATTAATGCACCAGACTGTGGACCAAAACAAGACAAATTTTTCAACAACAGGTGCCTCATCTGTTCTCATGAGTTCAACCCACCAGTCAGAAAACAACCTGAATGAACTTCTTAATCTTCCTTCAATTTCGAAGCGAATATCATTGGAACCGACAGACAGAGGATTTTCTTCGATCACATCAACCCAAGGGCCGGGTTTTGCGGGCAAGGTTTGCTGCGCGGCACCGAGTAATTCTTCAACTGCTGCGGCAGCCGTTTTCCCGGTATAATGATCAACCATTTGAGCAGTAGGCGCAAAAGTAATTCTCCTCAGCAGATGAAAAGCCTGCATTCGAGTCAACGGAGTAGTAAGCTCCGTGACCGAGGAAATTCCGGATCGATTTCCGTCTCCTCCCGATGCGGCAGCCGCTGCACTTTCGCTTAGCATACCGGTCATAAAATCACGACGTTTCATAAAATGCCCTCCTCTGAATTAAGACAACAAATATTAGTTATATACATTTACTTTTCATCTTTTTCATCATCAAAACAATATACATATTTTATCAGTCTGAACAAATAAATCCCGACTATAACATAGCTAAAAAGAATATTATTCACAAATATTATTCTTAATTAATATAATTGAGTTCAAATCATTAGGAAATATATTATTGTCGGAAGTTATTTGGGGCTGTGGCGTTTTGGAATGGGGAAGTGCTGCTGACTTCGTTCTGATGTCGGACACTTTCTTTCAGTGTCAGACATCTTTTTATACAGGCTACTCTACTTTTTTCGATTCACAAAAATATAATTTGATTCTTCATCCGGAACGAACGCCATTTTTTCCCAAAAACTTATGTCGTCAGCTTGTACTTGGTCCGCGACAACTGTTGAATATTTCTTCTTGGCATAATTTACAAAACTGCCGGCATAGCCTCTGCGCTCATATTCAGGATGTATACTAATCAAGTAAATAGTGAATTTGTCTCTTTCAATCAGACAGTGAGCTCTTCCGACTCTTTCCTCCTGTTTGTTGATGAGATCCACGCGCTCGAACTCTGAGTTTTGAGAGGTCTCAGGAACGAATTGAAT
>JAQIDA010000264.1 GCA_027858275.1 Candidatus Kapaibacterium sp.
TCCCTTCATAGACATCAAACAAAGTTACCGCCTTAAGCAATTTGCCGCCGTTTTGCATAATTTCGTTGCGAACGGCTTCTGCGCCTGTTTATTTGTCACAGACAAAAGCCAAATCACGAGTGATACCCGGAAAGGGAGCGACCGCGCTGAAATATGAATGTTTCGCGGCAATCTTATAGAATGCGCTGAGATTGAGCGCAATCATATAGACAGGATTATCAATATCAAACATTTTCAAGATTGACTTCTTGACTTCACCCAAGTATCCGATTTTTTCCTTCTTGTTCACGATCGTCAACGAGTTTTTCGATAAGATCGGATGCTCGTTTTTATTTGCTTTTGTTCTGATATTCTCATACCTGAATTCAGCGAACAAATCTTCCGAAACGCCTTTTATATCATAGAAATCAGCCATGCGTTTGTTTGTTCCCCACTGTATCGGAGCGAAACTGCCGCTGAGTGCGATTACAAGTTCTTCGCTTTCTTTGAGTCCCGGAATAAATGTCTTTTCGTCGGGATAACTGTGCGCAAATGTTTTGCCGGATTCGAACAATTGCAAATCTTTATTGCCGATCTTGATATTGCGAGCGATTGTTCGCAGCATCGACGGCATAACCGACGGTCTCATTATCGACAATTCTTCACCGAGAGGATTGGCGATTACAACAGGTTTTTCAGTAAACAAAGCCGCTGATTTTGGATCAACCTGATTTTGAGTTACAATCTGGTTGTATCCGTTTTTCATCAAATAATCATTGAGTTTAGAGCGCATGTCCGGCAAAGCGAGTTCTGCGGGAACGGAGACCGAGCCGGCGCTGACTTTTGCAGATGAAGTGACAGGTATATTATCAAAATTATACATACGAGCGATTTCTTCAATCAAATCCACTCCCGTGAAGACATCCACTCTGTAATTCGGCACTTCGACCGTGACAGACTCATCGTCTTCTTCGATAATCAGGAAGTTCAGACTTTGGAGCATGTCTTTTTGCTCTTCATCAGATATTTCCACGCCGATGAGCCCGCATGCTTTTTTATATCTGAGATTCAGGACTAATTTTTCCTTTGGCTCCGGATAAACATCAATCATATCTTTCAGGACTTCTCCGCCTGCAAGCTCAACTATAAGAGCTGCCGCTCTGTTCACGGCATATTCAATATTATCTATATCCGCTCCGCGTTCAAATCTATATGAAGCGTCGGAATTGATAACAAGTTTTTTAGCTGTTCGTCTGACCGATGAGGGACGGAAGAAAGCGGATTCAATCACGATATTCCTAGTATCATTTGTGATTTCACTGTTCTGACCTCCCATAACTCCAGCCAGCGCGATTGGTTTCTCAGCGTCACAAATCATCAACATATCAGAATCCAAAGTACGTTCTTTGTCATCAAGAGTAGTGAATTTGTCGCCGTTTGAGGCGGTTTTCACTACAATTTTATTTCCCGATAATTTATCAGCGTCGAAGGCGTGCAAAGGATGTCCGCATTCCATCAGCACAAAATTCGTTACATCCACCGCGATATTTCTGGGACGTAACCCGATTTTCGCGAGAACTTTTTTCAACCATTCGGGAGATTCTCCGATTTTCGCTCCGCGGATAACTCTCGCGGCATATCTCGGACAATTAATTTTATCTTCTATTACTATTTCAACAGCGTCAGTCGTCGGAGTCGCGGATTCTTTCAGATTGATCTGAGGCATTGTGACATTAGTTCTGTCATGCGCCGCAACTTCACGGGCTATGCCGAGATGACTGTTGCAATCAGATTTGTTCGGAGTTAAGCTCAGATCCATAACCACATCGTCGAGTTCGAGATAATCAGCCAAAGGGATGCCGGCTGCAGTGCCTTCGGTTAGAACCATTATACCGGAACTGTCGTCGCCGAGTTCCATTTCTGTTTCACTACAGATCATTCCGCTTGATTCAACTTTTCTAATTTTCGCAACTTTTATTTCAAATCCGCCTGATGGAACTACCGCTCCGGGCAAAGCCAAAATAACTGATTGACCGACAGCGACATTAGGCGCGCCGCATACAACAGTATTGACGCCTTTGCCGTAATCAACTTTGCATATCGATAATTTATCCGCGTCAGGATGCTTTTCACTTTCAAGCACTTTCGCGGTATAAAAATTATTATATTTCGTACCGTAATCAACAATTTCTTCTACTTCCACACCCATCATCGTCAGCACATTATCGAGCTCAGCGACTGAGTAAGGAATACTAACTAATTCTTTTAACCATTTAAGGGAAACAAACATAGATTTTTCCGTCCGACTCTGACTAATAAACACAACTATATTCACTTATGCAATTTAGTGATTTTTTCTAATATTCGAGGCAATTTTGATTGATTAATTAGCCAAAATATGATTAGTTTAGCAAAATAATTTAATATTATTTTGTTATTCTCTCAGGCGAACTAAGATAAACATCTTTTATATAAACAGATACGGGAATTAGAGCAATGAAACATTTCAGAAAAGAACTTTGGTTCAATACTCAGCAGCGACGTGAATTTATCAATATCAGTAATGAAGTGCAGCAAGCTATTGACGAAAGCGGCATTCAGGAAGGATTAGTTCTCGTCAACGCAATGCACATAACAGCATCAGTCTTCATCAATGACGATGAATCAGGATTGCACCAAGATTACGAAGTATGGCTTGAAAAACTCGCGCCCGAAAAACCGCACTCCCAATACAAACACAACGGTTTCGAGGACAATGCCGATGCCCACATGAAGCGCCAAGTAATGGGCCGCGAAGTTGTAGTCGCCCTCACCAACGGCAAGCTCGATTTCGGCAGATGGGAACAAATATTCTACGGAGAATTCGACGGCAAGCGATCAAAGAGGGTGTTGGTAAAAATCATAGGTGAGTAGATTGCTCATAAATTACCCCTCCTTTTTCAAGGAGGGGACGTTTTCTATATCCTAAACCCAATTCCCAAACGGATAGTATAAGAATCAGTCCTTGATTTACCTGTAACAAAAGAATAATATCCATAGTCACCAATAAATTTGTAATCTTTCAGATATTCAGCATTAGCGCCGAACAAATACTTGAAATTAAAATCAAGAAATATTGACTCTGCGCCTTCTTTGGTCTTAGAAATCGGAACTAAAAAACCGAAACCGACGCCGTAACTCAACACGAAATCTGAAAAGTCAATATTAGTATCAGTATCATCCTCTTCCCAATATTCCGTATAGTCATATTCTGTGGCTGTCCACAAAACTTTGAAACCGGCAAGTGCTTCTATATATGGCTGAAAGTACTCCCCGTCGCTTTGGAATCGGACGTAGGCCATCAGTGATATGATATTCGACTCAGTTGAAATATCAAATTTATCATTTGAAAAATCATCAAAATAGGCTGTCCCTTCGTAGCCGCCTGTATATCCCCCGAACAAAAACTCTCCGCCTATTATTATCGGAAGTCCTTCAAATTGGTAACCTCCGTTAAGATCAACAGCTACACCAAAATTATCATTCTTGGTCGCGTTTTCGCCGCGGGGAAGCATTAAGTCAAGGCCAAAGCCAATAAAAGCGGTCTTCATTTCCGGAGCTTGCGCTACTGATTCTGCAGCTTGTTTCTTTGCTGCTGAAGCAATTGTAATCATGCTCAGCATGAATAATATTATTAGGATTTTTTTCATGATTAGGTTTTGTGTTTTGTTGATAATCTTGTAAATTTTTTCCGCCGACCTTATTCTCTGCCACATGGCTCCCTGAGCGGAGTCGAAGGGATTATTTGTATCGTATTTAAGGAAACGTTAGCTTCTGCTGCTATTCTCTTCCCTTCGACTCCGTTCAGGGAACGGCTTTTGAAAAATAATCAACCGCCGCTTCTGCCCAATTTACTAAAATACCAATTACTATACATATTACGAAATTCATTCATTCGCTGTTTCAAATTATTTTGACTAATTATTTTCAAACTTCCCGAAAGATCGTATATTTGTCTGAGATTAATATTTCTCTTACAAATATGAATGATTATAATGTATTTATTCTCAATTGTTTTTCTGTTATTGCATTTCATAAGCGCATTGAGTCCTGACCCAAGACTTTGGGGAGTTGATTCATGGAGCTATATGCCCGGTTTTTTCTCATATTTGTTTCTGCTTGCCGGACTTTTACCGCTTATCCCAAAAATTAATGACATAATAAGCCCGAATTTTGACAAAATATCAGATGCAATTGTAAAAATTCCTTTGTTGCTGTTGACCCTGTTTTTGGGTGTTCTGCTTTATGTTTTTTCCGAGGAAGCTTTCTTGTCCGGTGACGGACTGCTGAGAATCAGGAATATGACTGCCGGCACTTATATCATTGCGGCAGAACCTCTCGAAACTTTTTTACATCAGCTGATCTACGATATAGTGAATTCAATTTTTTCAGTCAGCGCAGAAACTGTTTACAGATTCATAAGCATCATAACAGGTATGCTGACATTCTATCTGAGCGCCGGCTATATTAAAGAATTATTCTCTGATCAAAAACACAGAAACTTCATGGCGATGATGATGCTGACATCCGGGGCGGTCATGCTTTTCTTTGGCTATATCGAGACTTACACAATCAATATAGGAGTTCTGATAATATATTTCTTATCAACATCAAATATGTTAGTAAATCGCAAATTTAGTTATATACGAGACTGTATAATAAACTCTGTCCAGAGTAGTTTTAAATAACAAACACTAAAAGGACAGACTGATGGACGACAAAGAGTACAAAACAATTCAAGCCAAAGCCTTAGAGCAATTATTAT
>JAQIDA010000354.1 GCA_027858275.1 Candidatus Kapaibacterium sp.
CATTAAAATCGGAATGATGATCTGTTACGATTGGCGTTTTCCCGAAGCGACAAGATCACTGGCACTTGCCGGAGCAGACTTGATAGTATGTCCGTCCAATTTGGTCACCAATGTTTGGCACAAAGTAATGCCGGCGCGCGCGCTCGAAAACAAAGTCTATCTGGCAGTTGCTAACCGTATCGGAATAGAGAGCAAGGGAGAAGAAGAACTTTTTTTCAACGGAGAATCCGCGGTTTACTCATACAACGGAGCAGTGCTTTGCAAAGCGGGTGTTGAAGACGAAAGAGTTCTCAGCGCCGATATCGATCCCAAAAGAACCAGAGATAAATCTTTCAATCCTGTCAACGATATTTTCAAAGACAGACGACCCGAATTGTACAGAACGAAATAAATCGAGCTAAACTATTCTAAATTTCTCGATTATCATTAAATTGGAAAAAATTATACATAAATACGGAATCTAAAGAATGTTTTCAACAGTAAAAAAAATTCACTTCATAGGAATTGGCGGTATCGGAATGAGCGCGATTGCCGAAATACTTCTCAATCAAGGCTTCACAATAAGCGGTTCGGATTTGAATCAGTCTGAAAACACAGACTATCTCCAAACACTCGGCGCGGAAATCATGTTTGGTCATCAAGCTTCAAATGTCCACGGAGCTGAAGTCGTTGTGTATTCAAGCGCTGTCAAGATCAATCAGAATCCCGAAACCCTTGAGGCGCAGGCTCTCAATATCCCATTGTTACGTCGCGCTGTGATGCTTGCCGAAGTAGCTCGTTTGAACTACTGTCTCGGTCTTTCCGGCACTCACGGCAAAACTACGACAACATCAATGGCAGGTCTAATAATGATCAAAGCACAGATGGATCCCACCGTTATCGTAGGCGGCCGATTGCGCGGACTCGGCGGCACAAACGCCAGACTCGGCAAAGGCGAATGGACAGTCGTTGAAGCAGATGAATTCGACAGATCATTTTTGGAGTTGACACCAACAGTTGCCGTGATTAACAATATTGAAGAAGAACATCTCGATATATATGAGGATATAGACGACCTCTATCAGTCGTTCACCGAATTCGCCAACAAAGTACCATTCTACGGCTTTGTAGCCGTTGGTTTGGACGATCCCGGAGTTAAGGATATATTGTCAGACATAAAAAAGAAAGTCGTCAGTTTCGGCCTTTCCGGTCAGGCGGATATCCGAGCCGAAGATATAAGCTTCAGCGAAAGATCCTCAGAATTCACTGTAATAGAACGCGGCGAAGTTCTCGGGAAAATGACAGTAAACATACCGGGATATCATAATATCAAAAACGCCCTCGGAGCCGTTGCCGTTACCAGAGAACTCGGCGTCGATTTTGAAATCATCAAAGAAGCCATCGCTGAATTCAGCGGTGTATATCGCCGTTTCGAAATAAAAGGCGAAAAAGACGGCATAATGGTCGTCGATGATTACGCACACCATCAGTCCGAAGTCAAAGCCACGCTCCAAGCGATCAGATCCGGATGGAATCGCAGAACAATATGCGTGTTCCAGCCCCACACATACTCAAGAACAAAAAATTTCTACAAAGAATTCGGCCGATCATTCGACGATGCCGATATATTAATCGTAACGGATGTATACGCTGCCAGAGAAGAGCCTATCGAAGGTATCACGGGTCAAATAGTTGCCGATGCCGCCAAAAAATACGGGCATAAAAACGTATACTATTTCCCTGATAAAGACACAATATACTCTGAGTTGCAAAGTATTCTCCAAGAAGGTGACATAGTCGCAACTCTCGGAGCCGGCGATATATGGAAACTCGCAGATGAATTAATCGGAAAATAACCCGATTTCAATATTTAAAGCTCAATAGTTTGATACTCAAACTGATATTAACTTGTGACAGCCGATAATACAATAAAATTCGATTTAATCTGTTAAATCAATAAGTTCAGGTAAATTATCTGAATAAAAACAAAAAATCAAATATTCAATAAATCAAAATAATTTAAGGACTTAACTAATGAAACAAATCAGCGGAAAACATTTGTTTGCTATATTAATTATACTATCAATCTCATTTGCGGCGTCAAAAACCAATCTGATCGCCGAAGAAAAATTTGAGATACCTGCCGATATCAGCTCCAAAGTTATTGCCGAAGTTGCTGACGACCAAATAACTTATGCAGAATTGTCTAAGGCCTTCAAGAAAAACATGAATCGCAAAGACCTTATGCTTTTCGAAGTACAGCCCGACAGCCTCGAAGATTTTTTGTCCCTATACATTGATTATAAATTGAAAGTTAAAGACGCTCTCAACAGAGGATTCGACAAAGACTCTTCTGTTATGGCTGACATAAAGCAAAACAGAAAAATTCTTGCGGAATCATATTATTATGAAAAGAAGCTAATGCAGCCCTGGATCAATAATATGTTCAAAAAACGCCAAAGCGAAATGAAAATCGCCATCATTGCCGTTCAATTCGGACAGAACTCTATGGGCGACACAACCGTAGCCTATACTAAAGCCAAAGCTTGCTTGGATATGATCAAAAACGGAAAGGACTTTTCTGAAGTGGCTCGTGATTCGTCCGATGACAAAGAATCAGCCCAAAACGGCGGCGTTATACCCAAATATGTTACAGCCGGACAAGTCCAGCGTCAGATAGAAGATGTTTTATACTCCTTGAAATCCGGTGAATACTATCCTGAATTGATAAATACAAAATATGGATATTTTCTCGTTAAAGTAATCGATAACTCCAAGCGTGAATTTGTCAGAGCAAGTCATATCCTCATCTCAATCGATGAAAACAGAGACTCCGTTACCGCAGAAAAAATAGCTGATAAGGTGTATGCTGAATTAAAAGCAGGCGCTAAATTTGCTGATATGGCTCGTAAATATTCCGATGACAGAGCTACTGCCGAATCCGGAGGGATCCTCCGCGGTTTCTATTCAAGATCTACAGCATACGACAACAAAGGCAAACGATTGATGCCCGAGTTCGAAGACGCTATGTTTTCACTGAAAGACGGTCAATACGGTGATAAAATATTCACTGATTACGGTATCCATATTGTTTACAGAGATTCAACCAAACAAATTGATCCTGTCGCAGAAAAGAAAGATTTGAAATTAATCTATAAACGCATCTATTTTGAAAAAGACAAAAAAGAATTTCTTGAATCAATGTATGCCGAATGCGGTTACAAAAAGTATCCCGAGAACATCCGTGTTTTTCTGGATGCCACAGGAAAAAATAAAACTAATTTGACTAAAGATTGGGATTCCGGTATTCGTGACGATCTGAAAGGCAAACCCTTATTTAAAATCTCGGGCGAAATCACAAGAATTTCAGATATGGTCGCCGCCATGAAAAACAATCCCGAATTACGCGGATTGCCTCTTCATGAAGAAGGTATAGACAGAGCTATTGACAAACTGATTGCTCCTCTTGTTTTTGAAAAAACCACAAAAACACTCGAAGCTGAGTATCCGGAATTTCAAATGTTAATGCAAGAATTCAGCGACGGAATTCTCTTGTTCAAAGTCGAAGCACTTGAAGTATGGAATAAATTGAAGCTCGACTCAGTGCTTGCCAAAGAATACTTCGCGACAATTAAAGATAATTATAAAACAGATCCTTCTTATGATCTGAGCGAAATATATGTCCTTGCAGACTCCCTCGCGGCTGATCTGTACAAAAGAATACAAGACGGTGAAGATTTTGATAAGCTCGCCGAAGAACATACTCAAAGAGCGCAACATCGTGCCAAAAAAGGCAAATGGGGCGTAGTCTCTATCAAAAAGAATGATCTCGCTAAAGCAGTGAATTCGAAAAATATTAAAGAGCCTTCAGTCCTCGCGCCTTTTGCTTATGAAAAAGGTTTCTCAATTGTAAAAGTGAATGCTTTTATACCGGTTCGTCCGAAAACATTTGAAGAAGCCATTCCTGATTTTGCTCCTAAATTCCTTGATCTGACTCAAAAAAGATTGACTAAAGAGTGGCTCGATTCAGTCAGGAAACAAGTTAAAGTTACGATCAACAAAGCTCAGTTGCGTTCAATCAATAAAAAACTGGCAAAAAAATACTCAAAATAAATTGAGATAATTTGCCGAGCTTTTCGTTCTCTGTATTAATTATTGTTCTATTATAAATTACTGTCGAATTTATTTTTGGCATACATTACATTCATTCGCGGAAAAAATACTATGAAAATAAAAAATGTCCAACTCAGCAAAGTATCTCGATTAATAGCTTTGTTGATTTTAGTTCCCTTGTTTACTGCCGTTCAAACATCGGCACAGTCCGCAGTCGGGGAAGAAGTCAAAGAAGGCCAATCTCTCGACAAAATAATCGCAGTGGTTGGTAATGAAATAATCTTGAAATCAGATTTGGATGCTCAACTTCAAATTTTAGCTCAGCAAAATCCGAGTCTGGACATAAATGACGGCAAAACAAGAACAGAAATCCTTGATGTTATTATTAACGAAAAATTGGTTGTTACAAAGGCCTATGAAGATTCAATTGTAGTGACTGACGAAGAAGTAAAGCAGCGTTGGGATTTCCAATTAGAGAAAATGAAGAACTATTACGGTTCGTTGAAACGCATCGAAGACGCTTACAGAATGTCGATTACTCGTATGCAATACGAATACAGCGATCTGATCAAAAAAAGACTGCTCGCCGAAAAGATTCAGCAACAGAAATTCAGCAGCATTACTGCTTCTGCTCGCCAAGTCGCAAAATTCTATGAAGACAACCGAGACTCCTTGACCAATCTACCTGAAATGGTCGAGATATATCATATAGTCAAGAATGTTCAGGTCGGTAAAAAAGCAAAAGATGAAACATTCAATCTGGCAATGGCCGTTCGAGATTCGATCATAGCCGGTGCGGACTTTGCAGAATTGGCTGCCAGATACAGCGGCGATCCCGGTACTGCCACAGTCGGCGGCGATCTTGGCTGGGTCGGCAAGGGCAGACTCTTCCGCGAGTACGAAAAAGCAGCATTCGAGATGCTCCCGGGTTCATATTCCAAACCCGTTGAAACACCTTACGGCTACCATATCATTCAGACAATAGAAAAAACTCACGACTCGGTATTGACCCGACACATATTATTCAAACTTGGCGACAACAACGAAGACAACGCAACAGCTGTTTCAGCGTTGAAAGCTATCATTGACAGTGTTAACAACGGCGTTGATTTTGAAATACTTGCCAAGCAATATTCCGATGAAAAGGAAACAAAAGGCTTTGGCGGCAGACTCGGCAAAATGCCCTTAGAAAACATTCCGCCAAACATCAAAAGCATAGTAGAAGCTCTGGCTGACGGAGAAGTAAGCCAGCCATATCCCTATAATGTGAATCCGACTCAAAAAGCATTTCACATCGTCCTAAGAAAGAAAACCATACCAAGCCATTTCCCGTCCATAGAAGAAGATTTCAAAGAATTAGAAAAGCTCGCGATCAAGCACAAACAGATGAAATTGTATACTCTCTGGATTGAAGAGCTGCGAAAAGAACTCTATTGGGAAATCAAGTAACCTAAACAATATCATTCGTAGGGGCGACGCCTGTGAGCTCGCCCGGCGGAACAGTAAGTCTGCAAATCAGCCTCCCCTTAAAAAAATTCCATTATCTTTTAAACCATATTAAATTCAAGCTGTCTATCATTTGAACGCAAGTTAGAAGACGCGGGAAATATTGAAAAAGAAAATGAGAATATTCTCAATTACTAAATTAAAGGACCTAATATAATGAAAAAGTTAACAATTTTAATAAGCGCGATAATCATATTATCAACCTACACAATGGCAGCCCAAGGTGGTGGACGAGGACATAACGGCATGCGAGGCGGTCACGGACAAAAGCACATGCAAGGCAAAATGATCCCGGGTATTCAATTCTATACTCGTTGGGCAGAAGATCTGAAACTTGATGACAAACAATTGACAAAAATCAAAGACATCAACATAAAATTCCAAACAGAGATTATTGATTTGCGTGCTGATATGCAGAAAAAAAGACTCGTTGTAAGAAACGCTTTCGATAAAGCTGAACTCAATCAGTCTGAAATTGAAGCAGCTACAAAAGCTCTGCACGCTTCACGTTACAAAATCCACAGCTTGAACCTTAAAATGAAATTTGAGCTGAGCAACGTATTGTCAGCAGACCAAAAAGTTCTGATAAAGACTGTTCAGGATAAATGTCGCACAGAATTCAGAAAAAATCACGGTAATGGCAACTACCACGGAAAAGGCATGAAAAACGGCCGCGGACACGGTAACAGCAAAGGATCAATGAACGGCCGCGGACAAGGTATGATGAACGGCAAAGGTCAAGGTCATGGTTGTTTAGGAAACTAATATCTAACTTGATTTTAAACTCTAAAAAACCTTCCGGAACAGATAAGTTTCCGGAAGGTTTTTTGTATTAGAGTATCTGCCGAATTTATTTGAATAGATTTGACATAATATACCCGAGTCAACCTGACTACTTTTAGTCGTGCTCCTTAGGAAAAGTGAAATAAAATCTCATCATGGTTTGTATATTAGCATATTATCCTATACTTTTGTAATATTGCTTACTGTGTTTTGACCGACTTCGGAGAGCAAAACCCGATATGTCATCTGAGAATATACAAGAAAGATTCAAGTACTATGCGAGCAACCTTTGCAGAGATAAATATCGAGGCGATTAAGCGGAATCTGAGCGCAATCAGATCCCTGAGCGGCAGCGCGGAATTAATGGTGCTTGTTAAGGCGAACGCTTACGGTCACGGTATTGTCGATATGGCTCGAATTCTTAGACAAAACGGCGTTAAATTCCTCGGTTGCGCATTCACGGAAGAAGCTGTAGCACTCAGAGAATCAGGTGACAGGGGAGATGTACTCGTATTAGTTCCCGCCCACAGTTCTGCTGCTGCGGACATAGTTAAGCACGATCTGCAAATAATGATTTCGTCCCTCGAATTTGCTTCGGTTTTAAATAATGAAGCCGCCAAACAAAGCAAAAGCGTCAAAGCCCACATAAATATTGATACAGGAATGACTCGTGACGGATTTTCGATAAGCGAATTAAGCGATTCGGCAGCTCAATTATCAAAACTGAAAAACATCGAATATGTAGGAGTCTGCTCACACTTCGCTACGTCTCCGACGGATTTGAAATATGCCGACGAGCAACTCCGTAAATTTAACAAATCATTGGAGTTATTAGAAAAAACAAGCTTCAAATTCCAATATATTCATATTTCCAATTCCGGCGCTATCGCAAATATTCCCGCCGCGAGATTCAATCTTGTTCGAGCAGGAATCGCTTTATATGGTCACGCTCCCTCTCCTGAGACTGAACGTAACATCAAGGTTGAACCAATTTTGACACTGCGATCCGAAGTCGTATGGTCAAAGAAAATCAAAGCAGGACAGTCCGTCGGATATGACAGATTGTTTATTGCCAAGCAAGATACTCGCAT
>JAQIDA010000014.1 GCA_027858275.1 Candidatus Kapaibacterium sp.
CAGTCATATCAATACACGCTCAGTACTTATAATATTGATCCGGAAAAGATTGTTATTACAGGATTTTCTTGGGGAGGCGCGATAGCTTATGAATTGGGACTGGGCAATCCTGAGATGTTCAACGGTATTATAGGTTTGGCACCTGCTGTCGGCAGTTTTTCAGAAGATATGTGGGCTAATATCAAAAGCATCAGAATGGCAACCATTCTGGGCGATAAGGATATTAATTTTTCTGCCGTAAACGCATTGATGACTTCGGTCAGCACACAAGGCGGAGAGATTCTATATAAGATCAAGCCGGGTGTTGTGCATGTGGACAATGTCTATTTCAATTCACAGGAATTTCTCGATGATTACTCTGAATGTTGGGAATTTGTGCTGAATACAGGTACTTCAGTTCAAGAACAGACTCCGACAGTACTTGCGAAGTTGAGTATTTACCCAAACCCTGCGACAGATTATATTGTTGTTGAAAATCTTCGCGATTCTGAAGTGAAATCCATTGAGCTTTTTGACGTGACCGGCAGACTTGTAAAAACTTTTGATTCTGAGGATGAAACTAATGATGTTTCTGATTTAGACAGCGGTTTTTATGTTGTGAAAGTAACTACTCTTGAGGGAGTAACAACTAAGAAAATAATTGTGGAATAATCCTTCTGCATAATAATAACGCCCTCGATTGGAATACAATCGAGGGCGTTATTTGTTTTTTTTTAACAAGGGGTTGCAATCCCTTGTTGATGTATAAATTTATCCCTGTTTAAATTTCTTGTTGAAGCACTTCAACCTGCTTTCCAAATCAGCATAACGATCTGCACCTGTTTGAGAGACACATGCTCTGAGGCCTTCTGTACGTTCGCTGCCGGTAATACTTAAGGTGATTGCCGATATACCGTAGTAGAGAAGTTCTTTGAGCAATTCGCCGCCGGTCATGCCGGGATAAGAGAAAGTGAAATAGAAGCCGTCGGCTATGGGATTACCTTCGTCTTTGTCATAGACTATTTTGAAGCCGTTGTCCGTGAATAATTTTTTCATGGTTCTCGCACGACGACCGTATTCTTTGACGTTTTCAACGAAATCGTATTCGCCGTCGTTGGCAGCTTTGAGCATTGCCGCAAAACCAAACTGGGCGGAGTGACAAACGCCTGACGACAATGAATATAATGCTCCGTAAATTATAGAATAACCGAAACCGTCCGTTTTGAAGAAGCGTTTCAAATCAGGGAATTTTTTATTATATAATGAATCGGAAATCACCATCGATCCGATGCGCTGTCCGGCGTAACTAAAGACTTTGGAGCTTGAGACCAACATCATCCAATTGTTTGTATAGTTTGCGACAGTAGGCTGATAAGGAGCCAAACCCGGTTTGGAATAATCCTTGCGGAAATCCATTGCGAAATATGCCAAATCCTCAATCACAATCACATCATATTTATCCGCTGTTTCAGCTATTATTTTTAATTCTTTCTCAGTAAAGCAAATCCACGACGGATTGTTAGGATTGGAGTAGATAATGCTTGAGATATTGCCTTTTGACACATAGGATTCGAGCTTTTCTCTAAGCGCTTCTCCCCTATAGTCATAGACATCAAAAGTTTTGTATTTATAGCCGAGTACTTTGAGCTGCTGTTTTTGGACAGGAAATCCCGGGTCGATAAAGAGAACTGTATCTTTGTTTGCATCACGTCTGGCTGCTACAAGATAGGCAGCGAATGCGCCTTGCATAGAACCGACGGAAGGTATGCAACCATCTTCATTTACATCAATATTGAGGAAGTTTTTAACGAATCTCGCCATTTCAAATTTTAATTCAGGGATACCTTCTATCATCGGGTATATTGCTCCGACACCTTTTCTCAAGGCTTCAATTTCGGCGTTGACACCGATTTCGGGAGGCATTAATCCAGGGACGCCCATTTCCATTCTGATATATTTTTCGCCGGTAGATTTTTCAATTTCATTGACGAGTTTTACGAGTTCTCTTATTGATGCTGATCCGAGGTCTTCAAGCCCTGAGTCCGTGATTTTTTTATTTACTGTTTTGAAATCAATTGGGGTATTTTCCATTGCGTTATAAATCATTTTTGAGTATAATAAACTGTTCGTCTCTATATTTTACAATATACGAATTTATCATATAATTCATTTAATGATTTGAGCGGAAAATATTCATTTTTTTCGTATAACCCCAAGCCACAAAGCAAAGAATAATCATATCCTTTCTTGATACTACTTTAGCAGTTGGAAAAACAAAAACTTTTTCAAGCATATTAATATAATCCATAAGCAGATGTTCCGTCGATCTAAAAAGAATATTTGATAATAAATTATAGATAATTGTTATGACAAAAGTCCTGTTGATACTT
>JAQIDA010000030.1 GCA_027858275.1 Candidatus Kapaibacterium sp.
TATTTTTTTTTTTTAATAGTAAAGAACATACTAAACTATATATTAAAATTATTTGGATTAATATTATGAAGAAGAAACTTACTATTTGGATCAGCATGCTTGTGATGCTGATGATCACAGCAATTCCGAGTTTTGCGGTTGATGCCGATCTTGAGGAAATGCGATTAAAATTGCCGAAAATGCTCGGTGCTAACAACGTTGGTATAGAGTTCTATATGTCATTTATTGTGACATTCACTGATGAAGCTTTGAACGGAGAATCTGAAATTAGATTATTTATTTCTTCTGCGGTAGATACAGAAGTCTATATTGAAAGAAAAGACAAAGGATATGTCAAAAGAGTATCCGTCGCAGCAAACGACATTACTTTTGTTGATATTCCTCCGACTGTAGCCCAGCCTTATACCAAAATGGGGCCTGATTTACCTTTGGCAGAAGAAGTTATTTCCGGCGGCGCATTGCATATTATTGCCAATGATCCGGTTATTGTATACGGTATGACAAGAATAATTTATGCCAGTGAAGGCTTCCTTGCAATTCCTGTTTCTTCATTCGGTAAAGAATACATCACTAATACATGGAATGATCCTTCTCCTTTTAACTACACAATGGGCAGTTGGACAAATATAGTATCAGCATACGACAAGACAATAGTTCGTTTTAAAGTCGGCGGTGAGGATTGGACTGAAACGGGCGCCGGTAAAGTTCCCGGTCAAACATCCACGTACCTCATGAACGCAGGCGATGCTGTCTGTATCGGAACTGTGTCAAAACATGGTGATTTAACAGGTTCTGTAAGTACCGGTAACAAACCCTTTGGTGTTTTGTCCGGTGTGGGTTGCGCTTTTATCCCTACAGGCGTTTGGGCCTGTGATATGATTGTCTCAATGGAATTGCCGACGAATACATGGGGTACAGAATATCATGTTACACAGATTGATCAAAGAGATAAAGCTTCTTACATGAAAGTTGTCTCTAAGGAGTCAGCCACAACTATTTATCGTGACGGATTAGCTTTGGGTTATATTCCTCAATCCGGTGGTATAAGTGGTCAAGGTTGGCTGGTAATGCGTACTACATCAGATGAATTCGAACCGAGATCGGTAATTGTTACAGGCGACAAACCTATCAGTATTACTCAGTTTAATCCCGGCGCGAATGACGACGGAGCGAACAGTGATCCGTTCCAGATGGTGTTGACTTCCTACGAACAATATCAAGACGAAATTATCTTTAACACTCCGGGTGTACAAAGCTCTCAAATCGGGTTTGATTATAACTATATTAATATTGTATATGAATCAACTGAATTCGGGACTATTCCTGATGACTTGATGTTCGGAAAAGTTGTTGACGGCAAAGTCGATTGGAAAGCTATTAATGTTATAAGCGCAGATCCGGGTGAAGAATTTGTGATCAAAATGCGCGGCAAAAGATATTTCATGAAGACTTACCAATTACCGGGCGACGGAGTTTATAAAATTAAAGCTAACAATCCGTTTACGGCTTATGCTTACGGTATGTCCCAATGGGATACTTATGGTTATCCGACAAGTGTAGCTCTTGGTGATTTGTCTATTCCGGACACAATTGCTCCCGATCCGCAGTGGGAAGTTGATTGTTTCGGTAACTTCGAAGGCACTATCAATGATATGCCTAATGAAGCTGCATATAGATCAAATCTTTCTCTTATCTACATGGAATCAGAAAACAGCTATAATTTTAAATTTGAATACGCACCTTTTGTTGCAGGTGAAACCAGAAAAACTTCATGGAATCTTGAAGTAATTGACCAACAGCAAGAAGCTCGGGCGGTTCTCGTGTTCACTGATCGTCGCGGTAACGATACTACAATAGTGTGCGAATTCTTCCCGACATTAATGTCAATCCACGAAGATGAGTATAATTTCGGCAGACTCGCCGTCGGTGAATCCGCAGAACATACATTCTGGATTGTCAATGACTCCAAAGTCGGAGATCTTGATTTGACACAGCTCAAATTATTATACGGAACAGAGGGTTTTGAAATATTGCCACCACTTCCTGTAGGGGATACGCTTGCTCCTTTGGATTCAGTAATGTTTACGGTTAGATTCACAGCAAGTGAAGAAGGTTTCTACGAGGACTCTATCGGAGTCGGCGATCCTTGTTTCTTCTGGTACAAAGCGTATGTCCAAGCCAACGTAGGCGCACCGAGAATTGCGGTCAGCTATTATGACTTCGGTGATGTTACAGTAGATGAAAGCAAATACGGCCTGGTTACAGTTAAAAACATCGGTTCTTCAGCGTTAGAAATCTACTCCTATACAGGTCCGGAATTGAAACCTGTTTACGAAGTTTTGGATTGGCTGGCATTTGAAGAATTTGGTGAAGATCCTACTCCTTTAAAACCATGGATAATCAAACCGCTTGTTGAAAAAACATTCGAAGTGAAGTTCACACCGGACGCAGAAGGCATATTCCTTGATTCAGTTGTGTTTACTTCAAATACAGATCGTCCCGTTGATAAACATATCGACAGTGTCGGCGAACTCACAGGAACAGGTATCAAAGCATACTTGGTCGCAAACGGTTATGATTGGCTCAGAAGAAGAATAGACAGACCGGGTATATTTGACATCGCTCCTTACGACGTTGACGCTCCCGATAAAGTTATCTTCCTCGAAAATAAAGGATCTACAGAAGTAAAGATTACAAATATCAAGATTTCTGAAGATGTTATCGGAGATGCTTTTGAATTTGACAGATCTGCGTTTATTAATACACAGATTGATGGAGCGTCAGACATGCACGTAGCTACAAAATTCCATCCGGTTGTAACAGGTGTACATACATTAAGATTCACTTATATCAATTCCGTGGATAGTCCTACAGAAACACTTCTCCAAGGTATCGGTATCATTCCGAGACTTGTAACTGAAGACATGGACTTTGGTGTAACCTATGTTGATGACTATCCAAATGTAATGACTAAAACAATTCAGCTAACGAATTTGTCACAGACAGCATGGGAATATTGTGATTCAGTTACAATCACTGATTTGACAATCTCACCGGCAGGCGCGATTGCTACAACAATAACCGGCGATATATACGGCAGCGAAGGTTTCCGTTTCAATATCGACGCTTTGAGAGTAATGGACGCATCAGGAGCAATTAAGGCAACTGTTGTTTCGCTTCCTATAATTCTCCAACCCGGTGATTACATCGAAGTTGATGCTGAATTTGTCGCGACTCGTCCCGAACAATTGACTGCTTCAATTACAACTGTCAGTGATGCTGAAACAGATCAGACATCAGTCTGGACAGGCGCAGGATTTGATCAGGATGTTATCCCGACTGCAACAACTCTCACAACATGTGTTTATGATCCACAAGAAATAGTCTTGACATTGACTTATAACGGTGACGCAGGAATTGCTGACATGCCGATCACAGTTGAGAAGGTTGAAATCACTAATCCTCCTACAGCGTATACATTCAAAGATCCTATTGATAACGGACCTTTCGTATTAGCTCCGGGAACAACACGCGACATCGTGTTTATCTTTGATCCTCTGACAGCAGGCACTCATACAGCAGATGTTACCATAACAAGTGATATCCCTGATAATCCTATTGATAATATTACATTGACTGCCGATGCCGTTCATTACGATCGCTCGGTAAGTGTAAGAATCCCCGCCGGCCCGAACAAAATTGATGATGATCATCAGTTGTTCGAGATTGGTGACTTGGGAAAAATATACTTGCAGTTAGACGCAGGTCCTGATATCTCAATGGCTGATATAACTACAATGAATTTCACTGTAACATACGAACCTGAATTTATAAAAGTCGTTGCAAGCGGTATCAAATCCTTGGTTCCGGGATATGCTCTAAGCAATGTATCGATAATTAAAGAAACAGGTGAAATCAGCTTCGATCTTAACGGTCCCGCATTTACTAATCAAGGCGGTCTGGATATGATAGAAATCCAATTTGGTACATATCTGCCTAAGACAGACAAAGACAATATGGACTTTGTAGTAACTGCAGAAGCAGGCGGATCAAGATGTGTTGATATGACAGCCACCGGATCAAATGTAGAAGTTATGAAAACATGTGTATACGACTTGAGAAAAGTACAACTCTCCGGCACGGCATATATGCTCCAAGCAATTAATCCGAACCCGGTTAAAGTCAGTGCAGATATTAACTTCTCTATCGGTCTCGAGACACAGACTACCATCGAAATCTATAATTCGGCAGCTGAATTAGTAGCCAGACCGATTGACAAGGTTTTGACATCAGGTCAGTACAGCGTAAACGTCCCTGTAAGTGATTTGCCATCCGGTACATACAGAGTGGTATTAAGATCAGGTCCGTTCACAGAACAACAAAGTATGATAATCGTGAAATAATTCTCGAGACATACATTATTTCAGACATTAAAGCCCCGTTCATCAGAGCGGGGCTTTTTTTATGAAATATTTATTCTTCGTAGAGACGCCCAATTTGGGCGTCTAAGACCTAACAACATTCTCGTGGATTATTGAAATGTCTGCTCCGTTTTACCAAGACGCCCAAATTGGTCGTCTCTACACACAATAAAACAAAATATATATCCATTTTGAAAATAGAACTAAAATTCGCAGAGCCACCCAAAATGGGCTTTTCTACAAAAAAAACAGATACAAGTGTAACAAATTCCCCGGATTTGTGTTATTGCAGGTAGTGAAGTATATTTGTAGTTTGAAATGCTACAAAACTGTTATGAAAAACTGTGATATGTTATGAAAAATGACTATCTTTAAGGATAGGTGCGTTTAGCACATTTTTGAGTTTGACGTGAAATTTGAAATAAAGAACATGTTTAAATATATTTAAAGGGCTTATTGTTATGATGAAACGATTTACCAATTTGGCAATATTGCTGCTCGCAATGTTGATAGCTCTTCCTACAGTCAGCTTCTCAACTGATGCTGGTGTAGAAGATATGAAGCGAAAATTACCGAAACTACTCGGTGCCAGCAATGTAGGCACAGAATTTTATGTTACTTTCCATCCTCCTTATCCTGAAACCGGTGAAAACTTTATGAAAATGTATATTTCATCAGGTGTGGAAACAGAAGTTAAATTAGAAGTTCCCGGCAAAGGATATTTGAAGATCAAAAAAACAGTGCCCAATGATATTATTGAGTTCCAACTTAATCCGGGACAGGCATTGTGTTATCAAAAGACACCAAATGAAAAACCACAAGCCGAAAGAGTATGGTCAGGTGCGGCTATACACATTACATCAAAAGATCCGATCATTGTTTATGGTGTTATCCGATATAGATACACAAGTGACGGCTACCTTGCTGTTCCGGTTTCCGGCTTTGGAAAGGAATATATTGTAGCATCATGGCCTGATCCCTTCGGCGGTGACCAGGGTAATAACCTTAATAGTTGGACATCAATCATCTCGGCATATGACAAAACAACCGCAAGAATCAAATTCGGCGGAGAAGATTGGACTGAAACCGGCGCCGGAAAAGTCCCCGGACAGACATCTGTCTTCCTGATGAATGAAGCTGATGTTGTTTTGATCGGAACAGTCACCAAACACGGCGATTTGACCGGTTCAAAAGTTACGGGTAATAAACCTCTTGGTGTTATCTCAGGTAACTATTGTGCATTTATACCGACAGGTGTTTGGGCATGTGACGTTTTGATTGAAATGGAACTTCCTACAAATACATGGGGTACTGAATATCATGTTACCCCTATATACAGTCGTACAAAGAACTCATTTATCAGAGTGTTCGCCAAAGAATCCAACACTCAAATCTTCCGTGACGGTCAGGCCCTTGGACTTATCCCAAGTTCAGGCGGTATCCACGGCGAAGGTTGGGCAGAATATCGTGCAGCTGACGGTGATCCGATTCCTGTAGTTATTTCAGGTGATAAACCCATCAATGTGACCCAGTATAACCCGGGTATCAACGATGACCTTGCGGATGACACTGACCCGTTCCAGATGGTTTTAACACCGCTGGAACAGTATCAGGAAGAAATTGTATTCAATACACCGGGTATTCGCGGAGGTTTTGGTTTTGATAACAATTTTGTAAATCTTGTATATGAAGCAACCGAGTTTGGGACTATACCTGATGACTTGATGTTTGCCGAAGTTAAAGACGGTAAGGTCGAGTGGATACAGTTGAACACAATGGAAGCTGATCCCGGAACTGAATTCTCAGTAGCCATTAATAACAAGCGTTATTTCTCAAAAACAATCCGTCTGAATCATGACGGTGTTTATAAAATAAAAGCAAATGCACCGTTTACAGCCTATGCATACGGTAACTCATGGTGCGATACATACGGATTTCCTACAAGTGTAGCATTAGGAGATTTGTCTATTCCCGATACAGTATGTCCGAACCCCGAATGGGAAATTGACTGTTTCGGTACTGCAGACGGCAAAGTAGAAGATATGCCTGACGAAGCAGCATACAGATCAAATCTTTCATTGATCTATATGGATTCAGAATTCAGTTTCAACTACAGATTTGACTATGATGACTTTGTAGCAGGCGAAGACAGAAGAGCCAACTGGGAACTCGAAGTAATCGACAAACAGCAAGAAGCACGCGCGGAATTAGTATTTATCGATCGTCGCGGCAATGACACAACAATCGTAATCGAATTTTTCCCGACATTAATCTCAATCCACGAAGATGAGTATAACTTCGGCAGACTCTCCGTCGGTGAATCTGCAGAACATACATTCTGGGTGATCAACGACTCCAAAGTCGGCGATCTTGATTTGACACAGCTCAAATTATTATACGGGACACAGGGATTTGAAATCACAAGCAATCCTACAACAGTATTGATTCCTCCAATGGATTCAGTACAGTTCACAGTAAAATTCACAGCCAGCGAAGAAGGCATGTACGAAGACTCAATCGGAGTCGGCGATCCATGTTTCTTCTGGTACAAAGGATATGTCCAAGCCAATGTAGGCGCCCCGAGAATCTTGGTCGGCAAATACGACTTCGGCTCAGTAAACGTAGACGACAGCAAATACGGTATTGTAACAGTTCAGAACATCGGTTCATCCGCACTTGAAATTTACAGCTACACAGGTCCGGAATTGAAACCTGTTTACAGTGTAGAGAATTGGAACGCATTCGATGAAGACGGAGCAGATCCTACAGCTACAGAACCATGGGTAATCAAACCGGGCGTAGAACAAGTATTCGAAGTAAAATTCACTCCCGACGCAGAAATCCTCTTCCTTGATTCAGTAGTGTTTACCTCAAATACAGATCGTCCCGCAGACACATACATCGACAGCGTCGGCGAACTCACAGGTACCGGTATCAAAGCATATTTGATTGCCAACGGATACGATTGGCTGAGACGCAGAATCGACAGACCGGGAACATTCGATGTAGCTCCTTACCCCGTAGAAGCACCCGACAAGGTAATCTTCCTTGAAAACAGCGGTTCAACTCCGGTAATGATCAAAAATATTGAAATATCCGAAGAGACAGAAGGCGACGCGTTTGAATTTGACAGAAGCGCTTTGATCAACAAAGAAATCGCAGAAGTCTCAGACCTTCACGTTCCTGTAGATTTCCATCCTGTAGTAACAGGTGTTCATACATTGAGATTTACATATGATAATACAGCAGACAGCCAGACAGAAACATTGCTTCAAGGTGTCGGTATCGTACCGAGACTCGAAACAGAAGATATGTTCTTTGGCATAACAGAAGTAGACGATTATACAAACCCAATACCAAAAACAATCAAGTTAACCAACCTGTCACAGACAGCATGGGAATTTTGCGATTCAGTAACAATCACAGATTTGGCAGTATCCCCTGCCGGCGCGATTGCAACATCAATCAACGGCGATGTATACGGCAGCGAAGGTTTCCGCTTTGACATCAACGCCTTGAGAGTAATGGACGCAAGCGGCACAGAAGTAACAGCGGCGACATCATTGCCGATCGTACTTCAGCCGGGTCAGTACATAGAAGTAAACGCAGAATTTGTCGCGACACGTCCGACAGATTTAACCGCATCAATCACAACAGTCAGTGACGCCGAAACAGAACAGACATCAGTCTGGACAGGCGCAGGCTTCAATTTGGATCTTACAACAGCTACAACATCAGTAGTAACCTGCGTATATGATCCACAGACAATCACATTGACATTGACACATAACGGCGCCGCCGGCACAGCCGGAGTACAGCCGATACATGTCGAGTCAATCACATTTGATGACGCTAATCAGAAAGAATTCGATTTCGCAAATGCAGCCGACAAGGGCAACTTTAATATTAACCCCGGCGCATCTTACGATGTCATATTCAATTATGATCCTCTGACAGAAGGCGTTCATTCAACAGATCTGACAATCGTCAGTGACATTCTTGCTCCGAACGATGTTGACCTGGTCACATTGACAAGTGAAGCCGTACATTACGATCGCTCAGTCAGCGTAAACATCCCGGCTAATGGGAATAAATTAGATGACACACATCAGTTATTCGAAATCGGCACACAGGGAACAATCTTCCTGCAGTTAGACGCAGGCGAAGATATCACAATGGCTCAGATCACAACAATGAACTTTGTAGTAGACTACGAACCTGAATTCATCAAAGTCCTCACAAGCGGAATTACAGCAACCATTCCGGGTTACACAGTAAACAACGCAGTAGTGGATCAGGTAGCAGGCTCAATGACATTCGATCTAACCGGCCCTGCGCTGACAAGCCAAGGCGGAATAGACCTTGTCAAAATCGTATTCGGCACATACTTGCCAAAGACAGACAAAGACAATATGGACTTTGTAGTAACAGCAACAGCCGGCGGTTCGGCATGTGTAGACATGACAGCCACAGGCTCAAACGTAGAAGTTAAGAAAACATGTGTTTATGACTTGAGAAAAGTCCAGCTTTCAGGAACGGCCTACAAGCTTCAGGCAATTAATCCGAATCCTGTAAGAGACAACGCAGATATCAACTTCTCAATAGGTTACGAAACACATACAACGGTGGAAATATATAACTCAATGGGCGAATTGGTAGCCAAACCGATCGACAAAGTTATGAATTCCGGTCAGTACAGTGTGAACGTTCCTGTAAATGATTTGCCATCCGGTACATACTGGGTCAAATTGCAGTCAGGTCAGTTCACAGAACAACAGAAAATGATCATTGTGAAATAAACATTCACAGACAAATATCATTTTAGATATAAAAGCCCTGCTCATCCGAGCAGGGCTTTTTGTGTGTGTGTGTGTGAACAATCCTCCCGTAGAGACGCCCAATTTGGGCGTCTAAGACAAAACATAATACAGCCAAAATATATCCTCCGCTTTACCAAGACGCCCAAATTGGGTGTCTCTACACACGCGAATGGGAACTCAATTGGGCGTCTCTGTATAAAATAATTATAAACATGTGTAACAAAACATCCTCTTGTTTGTTATATATGTAAATGTGACCGGCTATGTAGTAAAAAATGTGACAAAATAATCCACGAAAATTTTGATTGTTGCACAAAAATGCCTAACTTGACGATTGAGATAAATATATTTTCACTAAAAAATCATGAGATACAATTTATTAT
>JAQIDA010000100.1 GCA_027858275.1 Candidatus Kapaibacterium sp.
TAGTATTCGAAAATTTATGTCCCGGCAAATATAACTTAAATATAATCATGGAACACTACAAAGGGCCGGAATTCTCCGTGGAACTCGATTGCAACGGTGTTAAGGAAATTCACAAAGATTTGATTGCTGAAGGAGATAAAGATTCATGTTGTGACGGGAAAATTCACATCAGAGTTAAAGACGAAGATACTAAGGAAGCCTTGAACGGCGCTAAAGTTACAATATGGAAAGACGGTAAAAACATCGGTGAAAAAATTGTCGTCGACGGTTTTGTTTTATTCGAGAACTTATGCGAAGGTAAATATGGATTCGATATTCTAAAAGAGGGTTATAAACATATTGAATTCGTAATTGAACTTGGCTGTAACGAAAACAAAGATCCGATTAAATATCTCGCAAACGAAAAAAATCAGGATTCATGCTGTAACGGTAAAATATATGTAATTCCAAGAGATGCTGAAACAGAAGAATTGCTCAAAGGTGCTCAGGTAAATATATTTAAAGACGGTGCAAAAATTGGATCAAAAATTGTTGAAGAAGGATATGTAGTATTCGAAAATTTATGTCCCGGCAAATATAACTTAAATATAATCATGGAACACTACAAAGGGCCGGAATTCTCCGTAGAACTCGAATGCAACGGTGTAGCAGAAATTCATAAAGATTTGATTGCTGAGGGCGATAAAGACAGCTGATGCGACGGCAGAATATATATTATTCCCAAAGATGCGGATTCCGGCGAAAAACTCAAATACGCAAAAGTGAGATTGTACTTCAACGGTGAAAAAATCGGTGAAAAAATTTCTACTGAAGGAGTAGTTGTCTTCGAAAATCTTTGTGAAGGCAAATACTCAGGTTCTATCATAGCAGAAGGTATGCAAGGCATTGAATTTAATATTGAGCTTGGTTGCAACGAAACTAAGGAACTTCACAAGGAGCTTGAATCCAACAAAAAAGAATGTTGCGACGGTGTGATTTACTATGTTTTGAAGGATTCAACGGACGGTAAGGCTATTAATGAGGCTGAAGCAAGCTTGTTCATGGACGGCAAATTTGTAGCAGAAAAGTATACTAACGGCGACGGAATACTTATATTCACAGATGTTTGCGAAGGCAAATACCAGATTTCTACAAAGAGAAACGGATATAAAGCTTTTGAATTCAATTTCGATGTCGAATGCAACGATACTCTTGAAATCACAAAATATATGAACCGTGAAGAAGAAGAAAAAGATTCTTGCTGCACGGCAATTTTGAAAATTATCATCATAGATTCTGAAACATTAGAACCCATTGCCAACACGAACATCGTTGTCGAAGGCAAAGGCTTCAGAGAAGAAGGAACAACTGACAGCGAAGGCGAAGTGCATTTCGACGGGCTGTGTGCTCCGCGCGAATACGCTGTGATTGCTTCAATCGAAGGTTACATAACTGAAGATTTGGGAGTCGGATTCGAGAAATGCTTCACTCATGAAAAGACAATTAAGCTTATTAAGAAATAATAATATATATTATTGGCACTGAGTTGTCATGTTTAAATCAAACGTCGGATTAATTGAAATCCGGCGTTTTTTTTGTTTTGATCATATACCAAGAAGCGGCACTGATAATCACTATTCCTGAGAACATCAGAATAAGCGCGCTTCCTAAATCGAGCTTTTCAACGGATTGTTCGAGTTCGACTAAATCTGTTTGAGTCATCGCTATGTAGGCTATTAGATTATTTGTGAAATGAATAATTATCGGCAACCACAAAGTTCGGCTCGCGTATGCGCTGACACCAAGGAACAGTCCGATGAAAGTCAATGAAACAAATCCGATAGGATTCATGTGTATAATCCCGAATAGGAGGGATGTGATGATTATAGATTTCGCCGGGGAGAAATCATATTCAAACGCATTCTGCAGATACCCGCGAAACAGAAATTCTTCTGAGAATGCCGGGACAATCGCGATCACGCTTATTGATAAAATAATTTGTAGAAGACTGTCTCCAAGAAGAAATTGAGCATATACATCTTCAATTAATTTTGTCAGAGTTTCATATAAAGGTTTCAGTGCTTCCGGAACTGTCATTTCTTGAATGACGTCATACCCGCTCTGAAACAAAAGAATTCCGACAATTCCGATTAGTCCCGCAGCGATATGACTGAGTTGCGGAAACTGCCGTAAATTGAAAATCTTATGGAAATTCATAGAAGAAGATTTTGCTATGAGTATTGTCAGACCCAACATTATAATTAATTGAAGAATGCCTTGAGTGAGCAACATCAGCTCCGGTTGTTTCATGACATCAAAAGATATGGAAACAAGCACACCGGCTGAATAATATAAGAGAATGATTATCCCAAAACCCAGCAATGCTATGGTAGATGCTTTCATGTTGCTGTGCTGAAGATTAATCATATTTGCAGTTGATGTATTCAAATTTAGAAACTATTTTGATAAAATACGACTATTTGATCTAATAGTAGCAATATTTGCCGTTTATAAATTTGTATACAAAGAGAGAGAGGAGTGAAGGACAGAATATTTTGAAATATAAGCGAAGAATAATATTTTTAAATCATTGGCTTTTTAGCTATCTTTATTTTAATATGATATGTTGTGAATTTGTGAAAACGCGGTAATAAATGTTTGATACAAAAAATATAAAAACTCTATACGGATCGAAAATTACTTTCTTGTTCTTTATGCTTGTAATGTTGTTGTCGGTTCCGGACAAGCTCTCTTCTCAGACTGTATTCATCAGTGAATACTACAATGCTGTTTCTCCTGCTTATGAATGGACTGAGTTGATAGTAGTAGCTGATAATGTAACCCTCAGCGGATATGTTCTCAGAGATAACGTTGCAAATTTCGGAATGCCTAACAAATGGGAGGGTGGCGTTAAGTTCAACGACAATGCTTTGTGGAGAAATCTGAGATCGGGGACTGTGATAGTTATTAATCACAGAAATTCCGGTGGGGCAGATTATGAGAAAGCTGACGGATATATCGAAGTTTCCGCCGAAGATGAAAGATTCTTTTCAAAACATTATGATGCCTGTGATGCTGCCACATGGCAACAGAAAGCCTTGTCGATTGCTGCTGTCGCAGATATACTACAAATTCTTGATGATGAAGGAAATCATGTTCATTCTTTGAGCCACATGATAATGCCCGGTGGTGATTACAATCTCATTAAAGGCATGAAATTGAATTACGGACGGGAATGTCCGGGCAGCAGCTCTCTGAAAGTTATTCCGGGCCTGCAGATGAAAGATTACTATCCCGGACACGGTACATCACTTGCAGCAGCTGATAATGTCCTGACAAAAGGGCTGCCGAATAACAGTAAAATGTTGGTCGATAGAAATCAAGAATTTTGGCATCTGAAGCGCGCGCCCGAATGGGATACTCCTCAAGGATCGGCAACACTTGCGCCGGACAAAAAATCGATTAAACTGACTTGGAACGCAGCGGATGATATTTTACCCCAAAATAATTACCAAGGCTATTTGCTTGTCAAAATTCCTTCGAATAATACCGGTTCATCCGAACATCCCAAAGACGGAACCACTTACCGTGCTGATGACGACAAATTCAATAAACTCGGTTCAGGGGCGGTTATTGTGCATGTCTTATCTTCAGAGGAAAGAGTGTATATTGATTCTGATGTAGAATGCGGCGAATCCTATGTCTATAGGATATATGCTTATCGCTTTCAGGAAGATGACAGTTTCGGCAACCCTGCACTTGAAGTTTATGCACGAGGCCGAGAATACAACGAAACTGATTATGCAGAGATCAATGTTGATCTTGATATTCCCGCTAAACCGACTATTTTGGTAGAGGACGGAAGAGTGTTGATCTATAACAATGAAACAGTGAAATTATCAGTTCAAACCGGCGAAACTGTCGATCGTTACGAATGGTATAAAGACGCAGTTATAATTCCGGGTGAAACCTCCGCCGATCTGATAGTTAGCCAAACTGGTGAATATTCTGCAAGGATATACTCCGCCTTCAACTGTTATGCTGAATCTGACCCGATGAAAATCACTAAAATTATTAAAAAAGACACAAAATTGGTCCTGAACGATCAAGACATTACTCAAGATACTATAATGCGATTTTGCATAGACGATCTTCTGATTTTCAGAGCATTCGGCGGCGAGAAAGTGAACTGGTATAAGGATGATGAATTGATTTTGGAGGATAGTGATGAGTATCAGCCTTTCGAGTCAGGTCGATATTTTGCGGTTGTTTTTGATTACGAGGAGACATATAAAGATACGACATTGTCATTTGTGTTGAAGTTGATTCAAGATTCTTTTTATATTGATCAAGACACATTGAGATTCTATTTGACAGCTGATGAACAAGGGCAAATGAAGCCTTTCTATCTCGAAAATAAGGGGACTGATACTTTGTACATAGATGTTATTGACTCCCCTCCGAATTTCTATGTCAGTTCCGACGACCCTCTCGTAATATTCCCGGTCGAATCGAATCCTAAAAGATATGAAGTAACTTTCGATCCAAGTTTTCCCGGTGTATTCATGGAGAGAATTGTTTTTACAACCGAGTGTGGCACTAAAGATACTGTGGTCCTGCTTGGAATCAAGGAGAGTAAGTACCTGACTGCAACCCCTAATAATATTGAGTTTGCTCCGGTATTAATTTGTGAAGATGAGGAACCTGAAGCCATTATAGTTCTCAAGAATAATGAAACGACTGAAATAGATGTTGAAGAGCCCTTGATTTCCGCGCCATTTGAATTAGTTTCGCATGATTTACCCAAAGCGGTTCAACCCGGAGCGACAACAAATATAAGAATTAAATTCAATCCTCAAGTCGGAGGATTCTTCAAGAAAAACATGAGCATTCCTTTCAGTTTTGACAATAAGGGAACGCCTTTGGAATCAGAAGTGAAAGTTCTGTTACGAGGTACGGTGCTGGTCCCGAGCTATGACTTGGAATATATCGTAAAAGATATTCCGACATTTGCGCAAGGCACTCTGTACGAAGAATATGACATAGAGATAACTAATACAGGCGAAACATCTCTGACATTTAGTACTCCTTCAGGCAATTCAGCTGTTGAGTTCCTCAATCTGCCGATTGTAATTGCGGAAACGGAGACAAAGACTCTCAGTTACAGATTTACGGCACCAATAGAATTAGACTTCGATGAGATGATCAATATTGAAGCTGAGCCTTGCGATATTGTCCAATTGTTAAATATCAAATATACTAATCGTCCGGTTGAATTTTCCCCTGACAAATGGGATGTGGATTTCGGGGACAACAATTTCTGTACTTTCATCGCTCCGCAGACCCTAACGATCGAGCTGGTTTTCAGCGGCAATCTTGCGACCGATCCGAAAATAGCCGGTATTGAAGATTTTCAAAACAGTTGCTTCTCATCTGACTTGAGCGTAGGGCAGAGATTGACTTATACGAATAATATCACGATTTCATTTGATCCGAGCGACGAGGGTGAATACATTGATTCATTAGTTATATATCTCAATCCCGGCAACAAACGAAGAGTTGCATACGTTCGAGGAAAGATTAATCAAACGGATTATTCCATAGACAAACAAACTCTTGATTTTGGCATCTTCGGACTGGGCGGCAGCGGCAGTGAACAATTCACAATCTCCAATACAGGTTCAACAACTATCACTATTGACAATATCTCCGGAGTAAGTCCTCCGTATTCATATAACGCCTCGAATCCTTCTTTGCCGTTTGATCTTTATCCCAATGAAACGATGGATATAATAATTGATTATATGTCCGCCGAACCGTTTAGCCAAAAGTTCTCTATAAATGTATTATTTGGCGATCCTTGTATGGGTGATTCAATAATTGTTTTAAACGCGAAGACTTATGATGATCGCAGAGCAGAAGTTAAAATAGCTACTTCCGCCGAAATCCGAGGGAAAGCCGGAGACATTAGGATATTCCCTGTATATTTTGAACTCGACAAAAACTATTCTGCCCCTGAAGTTAATATAACTTCAATAAAAGGAGTTTTTAGAACTAATCCAACATTGTTAAAGATGCTAGATGTAAAATTCGGAACTTCCCTCGCAACGGCTTCAGTTTCAGGATTAACTTTCAACGAAGATAATCCCGGCATAGTGGAGT
>JAQIDA010000101.1 GCA_027858275.1 Candidatus Kapaibacterium sp.
GCAGGAGCTATGCGACTTTTCATACTTTTGTCGCGGAAGTTACTGACGGATTGTTGCGAATCAAAGCCTCAGCTTCGGCAGGGGAGACCATGATTAACGGTATATCAATTATTCAAGTAACTGAAGATCAGATTGCTCCTGCGCGTCCGACCGAGACGATTGTCACAGGCGGCTTCGACAGGATGATTGTCAATTGGGACCCGAACTATGAAGCGGATCTCACGGGATTTAATATATACCGAAAATTGGCGGCGGAGGAATTTATAAAATTGAATGCAGAGCCGTTGCTTTATACTATGTATATTGACGATGATGTTGAGGTTGGAGTTGAGTATTTCTATACGATGACGAGCGTGGATATTTGGGGCAATGAAAGCGAATTTTGTACTGAAATATCAGGAATCGCCGTCGGAGATGAAGCCTCGCAGCTGCCGATTTATGAGCTGACCGTCACACAGGCAAATCTGGACAAACTCAATGAGGATTATCTCTCCGATGATTATGTTGACTGTGAATTTAAATACGGCGGCAAGACTTGGAGCAATGTGAAAATCCGCTATCGAGGCAGAACCACAAGGGGCTACCGCAAAAAAAATTATAAAATCAAATTCGATTCCGAAGACCTTTTTGATAATATGAGAAGCTTGAATCTTACTTCCGAAATGGGCGATTTGAGTTTAATCAAAGATTTGTCAATCTACGAAGCGAAGAAATTAGCCGGGCTGCCGACGCACAATGTTTATCCTCTGCATTTGAAATTAAACGGAGAGTTTATCGGCGTTTACGTTCAGCGAGAGCAGGAGGACGATGCTTTTGTTTCGAGGTTGGAACTTGGTTCGGGCAATTTGTATAAACCGCTTTATCGCGCTTATTCCAATCTTGAGACTCTCGATGATTTCAAAAAAGATTACTCAAAAGAGACCAATCCGAACAGCGGATTTCAGGATATAATCAGCCTCACGAGATTTGTTAATGAAACGCCCGATGCTGAGTTATTCGAAGAGCTGCCAAGGAGATTCCATATTGATGAATTTTTCACATCTTTTGCGGTATTGAATTTATTCGCCGACTTAGATCATTCTTGGGGCAATTTCTATTTGTTCCGCAGTTTCGAGGATAATAAATGGCGCGAAATTCATTTCGATCACGATTACAGCCTGCATAATTATAATTATCCATTCCGATTATATACGAAGGAAGCAAGGGCTGCAGGGCTCTATCACTGGATTCTGAATAAACTCTATTACTCTGATGATTACCGTTGGTACTATTGTCACAAGTATGATGAGCTGTTGAACGGCGCGCTTAGAGAAGATTCCGTTGAAACCATGATGAAGCAGTTTTTTGCGGATGTTAAATTTGACGCGCATAGAGATATCTATAAAAATTCCCATGAGGACAATGTCAGTTTCGACAATTATTTGTTCAGCATTCTCAGTAATGTTCGGAAGCGCGCGGCTTTGATTCGGGACAGTATTGCCGTTGAATCTCCGGCCGGCTACGATCCCCTCTATAGATTGTTCGTAAATGAAATTATGCCGGACAACGATAAGGCTCATAAATCTTCGGATGAATTGTATCATCCTTGGATTGAGATATATAATGATAATGTGATCCCTGTGGATGTTTCCGCGTGCAAGATTCAGATAGACAGCGGAGAAATGTGGACGATTCCGGCGGGCAGCATTGTCGATCCTAAGGGACATATTATTATATATACTGATTGCCCGGCCGAACAAGGGGGGCTTTTCAGCGATTTGACGATGCCGGAAGAGGCGAGTGCGATTACTCTATATTATCCCGACGCTGTTGAAATATGCGCAGAGATGGATTTTGATATTCCCGATACGGATCAGTCTTACGGACGGAAAGAGGACGGCAGCGCTGAATTAATTACGTTCAATCAGGCATCTCCGAATAAACAGAATTTTACCGAGCCCGGCAACTCGCTGCGAGGCATTGTCTTTATTAATGAGATTATGCCGGCTAATACTCAAACTGTTGCGAACAGCGACGGAGAATTTGAGGATTGGATTGAGTTGTATAATGCCGGCGTCGATATTGATATGTCCGGCTATTGGCTCAGCGACAACCGGGACGCTCCGTTCAAATGGCAATTCCCTAAAGGATATTATCTCAAAAGCAAATCCACGACAAAGTTTTTCGCTGACGGGCTGGGCGCGGATAATACTAACAACTTGAACTTCAAATTGAGTCGATCGGGTGAAGAAGTGCTGCTTACATCGCCGGACGGACTCGAAACTATTGATTATATTAAATTCCCCGAATGCGCCGACGATGTATCCTACGGCAGAAACGGTGACGGCAGTCACGAATGGATTTCTTTTGCAGCCGCTACACCCGGCAAATCGAATATTCCGAAGACTGTTGACGGCAAGATTTATATTAATGAGTTTATGGCGAAAAATTCCGAAACGATTCTCGATGAGAACGGGAACGCCGGCGATTGGATTGAATTATACAACCCGGATTCTGTCGACAGAGATATAGGCGGTTGGTTCCTGACTGATTCCGATAATAATCTGAGCAAATGGCAAATTCCTGTCGGCAGCCTCATTGAGGCTTTTTCTTTCTTGTTGATATGGGCGGACGGCGATCCGGAAGCAGGCGAATTTCATGCTAATTTCAAATTGGGCGGCACAGGGGAGCAGGTGCTTCTTGTCGGTCCTGACGGTGCGACGATTATCGACTCCTTGAGTTTTGGAGTGCAGGAAGATGATATTTCCTACGGCAGATTTATTGATGCAGGAGCCGAATGGATGTTTTTTGAAGAGCCGACTCCCGGCGCGACAAACAATGTTTATGATGAAAATGATGAACTTGTAGAAATTCTCTCTATTTCCCCGAATCCTACGGAAGATGTCGCGTATATTGAATATAAAACTTTGACCGCCGGACCGGTGCGTTTATTTATATTCGATAATTCCGGGCGCAAAGTGTTCGAAAAGCTCTATGATCAGCTCCAAGTGGGCGAACATGCAGAAAAAATCGATGTTTCTGCTTTGTCAATAGGAAATTATTACTATATTGTCAAAGTGGGTAGTACTATAAAGATGAAAATGTTTGCTAAGATGAAGTAGAACAGTGTTACGACATCCGTTTTGGCTGCCCGGTTCGCTGAGCGGAGCCGAAGCGAGAGATACGCTAAGACACTTCGACTCCGCTCAGTGAACGGAGATTGAAGCCGGGCGACCACACAGGGATCGCCACTACGAAGACAAAAAATGTTTGATAATTATTATTAGAATCGTGTTATGGAGAGTATACAAATTTTTACTACCCCGATTTTGGATGGTTATGAAATCACTGAATATCACGGACTCGTCACGGCTCGGTCGGTCAGAGCGATGAATGTTTTTCGCGATATTATGACTCAGTTCCGCGACCTCTTCGGCGGTCGGTCGGAATCTTATGAAAATATCATGGATGAGCTGCAACTTGATGCTCTGCATGAATTAGAGATCAGAACAAGAGACAAAGGCGCTAACGCCGTGGTTGGACTTTTAATTGATTTTGACAACATAGGCTCGAAAGGTAATTCGCTGTTGATGGCTTTTGCTAAAGGCACGGCAGTTACTATTCGCAAAAAATAATTGTTTCGCTAATTATTACGTAATCATCCCCCCGTCTGAGCTGCCTGATTTGTAGTTCTCGGATTATGCAGGACAATTATTTATTCCCACAACAAAATTATGTTAACCGGCTCGATTTTGGCTACAGTTAACATTGACCTAAAATTAACGCAGCATCGAGGCTTTAGCCCGATGTCTTATTGCGGCAAGCTGAAGCATGCCGTTGCGAGAGACAGGGAAGAAGACGGAATCCACTGAAGAAAGTGGAATCCGTCGAAGAATTTTGTATCTCCGGGCGACCACACAGGGATCGCCCCTACGAAGAAAAATTTGGTTCATATAAATGAAATATATTTTGAATTATGAATTTTGGAGGAAACATAGAATAAACGTTTGTACAACTTATATTTAGGGCTTTAAAAGCCCGGTGAAAACTCCCGAGCGAATGTAGTACTTCTTCACAATCCATTGTGACGAAAGCATAGGTCTTCCCTGTACTGCTGCTATAGTAGCCGCTGTATGGGCTCGGATGTGCTTCTAAGTAGAAATGCTTAGTTTATGACATAATTGTGAAAAATCGGTAATAATACTGATAGATATAGAACTACTCTTGCGTAGTTTTGATTCTTATTGCAGAAGACCCTGTTTTTTGCAGGGTTTGTCGTGTCGAAAAAGAGACTTTGGAATAAATAATTACTTGTTTTATTAACAACAGAAGGAATCAGAAATGACTACCTTAACTTTTACTAAACGTTTTTTATCGCTCGTAGCACTAATGGGGATTGTCCTCATGGCTACAGGGCTCCACGCTCAGAATTTGGTCAATGGCGCCGAAGGTGTTATTGTGAATTATGGAACAATTAAATTTGTCGTAACAGACGGTGAATTTCAAAATGAAAATGCCGACGGTACTATCGCCACTATCTTGGATAATGATAACGGCACAATCGAATTTGCGAACACTGACAATGTGTTTGCAGGTACAAATGATATCGGCGCCAGTACGGCTATGCGTCTTGGCGGTTTAATGTTGTATTCTCTTGGAACGGCAACACAGAACATTCAAGGTCGTTATTATACTAATCTTGAAATGGCAAACGGTACCGCAAATACCGCTGTAGTGAAACAATTTGGTGCTTCTCTTGTTTATTGCTCAGGCGCTTACACTGCAGCCGGTGCTGATCGCGACTATGGTACAGGTGAATTTTCTTATGACGGAGCTGCTGCTCAGACTATCTTCGCTGAAGCCGGTGCTACAGGTAATGCTAACATCTATAACATTTTGAACTTTGAAGATGTCGGTGTAAAAACTTTGACTGCCGGTGAAACAAATAATGTTGAAACTTCTTCAACAATGCTTGCTTCAACAGTTGGCGGCGGTGTTGACATCCAAGGTATTTACCAGTCATTAGGTAATGCAACTTTCGATCAGATCGCCAACGCCGGTGATTTGCTTGTTACCGGGGCCGGTGCTGAATACAACAATACTAACGGTGCAGCTACTTTTAACGCGAACGTGACTGTTGCAGCCGGTACGATGACTGCAGGCGGAAGCGGCGGTATGACATATAACACCGGACTTTTGGCAGTTAGTGCTGCAGGTGCTGTAAGAACAAACGGAACTGCAGGAGACGGATTAGGTGATATCACTTTCAATTCAACTACAACCGTAATAGGAACAAGTTTCTTGACTACTGACGGTGACGGTGACTTGATTGTTAATACCGGTACTGTAACTATTACTGACGGTACATTCGGAGTTACTGCTACCAGTGACAACGGTCAGGGTACTATCAACTCAGGCGGTACATTAGCTCTTGCTGATGTAGGAGGATCCGATGCTTTGGGTCACGTGGATATTGCAACCGGGCAAACTCTTGAAAATACCGGTATATTCACTAATGCAACAGCATATGCCAGCAGAACAAATATGCTTTTTGCTGATGATTCAGAAATGATTTATAACGGTGCAGGTCAGTCTATCGTTGGTACAATTGCTGCAAATCCTTATGGTAATTTGCAATCAATTGGCGCAACAAAAGCCGGTGCTGAAAATCATATTAATATTTCGAGTGATTTACTTGTAACAACTGAAGTGCTTGATATGACTGCAGGCGCAGGCCCATTTACATTGACAATGCTTGACCATACAGGTGAGGCACTTTATACAGGTTCAACAGACGGTGTTGTATTTGAGGTTGCCGGTTCATTCCAGAGAATGTATAATGTATATGATGGAGGTGACGCTTACACCGGTGCTACACCATTAACATACAACAATGTTGACACAAAAGTCAGCATAACAACATTAGGCAGTCTTGTTGACTTGACACTGAATATTTTACCTGAAACGAATCCTGATCCTTCAGTTCCGGCATTTAGCTTAGCTACTGATGTGAATCGTAAAATTACATTTTCATACAATAGTACAGCAAATGATTGGGTTTCTGAAGTAACTATGGGTTATAGATCAAGTGAAGAACCAACAGACGGAGACGTTCCGATCGCAGCCTTGCGTTTCAGAGAATATGAATCTCCCACCAACCCATCTCATAAAGTATCGACTAATGAGTTGATCGGCAGAAGCACACCAGCTGATTATACTGATGGTTTTGCATGGATCTCTTTGGCAGGTATCGAACCGGGTACCGGCACTACGCTTGCTGAAGTTATTAACACTAATGACTTGTATTTGAGCGGTGCTCCAACATCATTTATCACTATTAACCACGGTCGTTGGTCAAATCCTGCAACATGGGATGAAGGCATTCAGCCGAGTTCAAGTGACTTTGCTATTGTTCGCCACAACGTTCATGTTGGTTTCCGTAGAACCTCATTTGACGGTGGTGTTGCAGGCGGTCAGAATGATGAAGGCGACTTTGCCGGAGTTACTAACGATCGCTTAGCATCAGAGATCGAAATTATTGTACCTGATGGCACATATACAACTCCTGCTCTTATCTTTGGTAATAATGTCGGCGGCGCAACTGATGAAGAGTTACCTTTAACTCCATGGAAACTTGCTGATGTCTCTACTGCTAACCTGACTAACTTGAATGCCAATGCTACAGGTACAGGTTTAGCCGGGTATACAAGTACAGTGTTTGACAACGATGTTCGTAATAGTGCTACAGCAAACTATTATCACGGTTTGATGTTCTTGAACACAAACACAGCAGTAACATTGCTTACACTGACAAACAGTGGTGCAATGGCTGTTGGTGAAGATGTTACAGTAACAGTTGGTGAATAATTCTAAATTTATAATTTAGAACGTGATTAATAAAACAGGTATAACTCGGAGGGCGATAAGCTCGCCCTCCGATATTAATAGGACTCACTCAAAACATGCTTAAAAAAATGAAAATATTGTCAAATATATTGATCCTTATAGGATTTATTCTCCTTGCAGTTCAGCAGCCGAGCAATGCTCAGCAGCTGAACAGCACGGGGAATATTATCAATAAGGGCAAGATCATTGTCAAACAACAGGCAGTGATTGAGCAAGCGTCAATAGACGGTGAAGTTGAGTTTGTTTGGGATCGAGACGGAATGAGACAATATATACCTCAAATTTCTTATGAAAGCGTAAAATTTTCGGGTAGAACACCAAAGTATTTGAGTGATACTACTAAAATTCTCACGGCACGCAAAAAATTCGTTTCGGAAATAACTGAAATCATAATGGTTCCGCAATCAATGATCTACTCGCAAGGGGTTACCGAGCATGAGGCTCAGATTAATCCTGCCTATGGATACGGAACGGTAAAACTCAACGGACTGAATGCTCAGGATATATCGGGCAAAGGCGGCTTCAAAGTGCTTGAGCTTGACAATTGGTCAGGTGCGGACGTCATCAAAGGGGGCGGTTTTGTGGTAAACACAAAATTAGAACTAACCCGCGGCGAGATGCGCAACGACTCGGTCAGTAATTTCCTGATGAAAGATTCCGCGTTGATAGTCCGTAACGACGAAGGATCACTGAGATACGAGGCGAACTTCGAAGACCATATCGATGTTCACTATATCGGATCGAACACTTACTCAATCGCAACCGGCGGAGAAATCCCGAGCGATCCGGCAATCTTGCAGACAATGCAGGTGAGGAATCGCGGCGGCGTAGATTTGAGCATGGACGTTACAGTAAACGATACACTGCTTGTCGCAAGTCATGTAAACACTGAGCCGACGGCAGACCTCAAGGTTTTGACCTATACATCGGCAAAGAATCCAATATATGAGGAACATGACGCAGAAGTAATCGGCAGTCTCAGACGAACAAATCTCAAAACAGACAGTTCGCAGATACTGTTCAACAATCGTTATACTTATGCACTGTTTGAAAATGCGGCAGCGGCAGGAGCAGTGAAAGAATTGACTTTCAGAGTCAAACCACTGGAATGGCCGATCTTCACATTGGACGTAGACAGAGTAAAAAGATATTTTGCCATAAGCGCGCGCGACGAAAATTCCTCAGACCTGAGCGCTGTTCCGAATATGCAAGTCGGCTACGGCTGGCGTCAATTCGATGACAGTGTAGAGGTGGATGAGTCGTTGATATTGCGCAATAGTTTCGCAGAACTCGGATTCGAGCGATGGGTAAACGGCGAATGGGAATTTATAGAAAGCTCGCAAATGCCTGCTCAGCTGGACGGAGCTCTGGGCTGGGCTTATAGCTATGCGACAATAGTAACGGAATTCGGCGAATTCGCTGTTGGTTTGAATACAAGTATGCCTTTGCGCATGAGAGCCATAGCGTTTTTGGAAGGCGCGTATCGCAAGGAAATGATGTCGGATGAACTCCGCATTAAAAAGCTGATACCGACCACCCCGGATAATTCATATCCTTATAATCTCGATCCTACACGGGCTTCGATTGCGGTGATCGCGATCCCTGATTCGGTAGTTGATTGGGTGGTTCTCGAATTTAGATCCTCTCTGACCGGCGAAGCCTTGTTCTATAAGACCTGCTTTGTCAGAACAGACGGAACGTTGGTGAACCAACAAGGTGACGAGTGGATACAGTTGGATGCATTCAGAAGAAATGCTGAATTCTACGTGGCAGTGCGTCACAGAAACCACTTGAGCATAATAACAGAGAGCAAAATGGAGTTTGTAACAGACTCCAATTTGAACGTAATTGATTTTACTAATCCGTCATTAGTACTCGGCGGCTCAGCCTCCTTGAAGCTAATCGGCAGAAACTCATTGGGCAAGTTGATATTCGCAATGCCCGGCGGGGATACTGACGGCAACGGAGAAATCAATCGTGACGATCTGGAAAGAGCATGGATACAACGTGACAACGAAGGATATTTGAGATCAGATATCCACATGAGCGGAATTATCAATACAAGAGATTTTAACTATATCTGGAACAATCAGGGGCGTACAAGCCAGATCAAATAGTTCTGATTTTAAATTTTCTTGTATTTATAATTATCGGAGACAGTGATACAGAAAATTGTTTGTAAATAGAGTTTTGACGGCATAGCGGCGACAGCCTGTGTTATGCCGGACACTTAGGAACGACTACAGCACTATAAAAAAAAGAAGATAAAAGAAGGATATAACAATTAACTATTCCATACAACATACACTGCAATCGCTGAGAAAGGACAGACTATGAGAACAATGATTAAATACTCAATATTGATTGTTGTCTTCTCCATAGTGATGTCCCAAAACGCGGTATCTCAACGTACAGATACACTGGTGACGGTATGGATAACTAATGTTGAACGTCCGGCACCTGATGAGCTTCAGTTTGATTTGCTTCTGGCAAGTAATTCCGAGGAGCTGATCTATTGGGCAAACGGTACATTTGATATAGCATTCGCCTCAGGTTTTGTGATTGATCCTACAACAGTGTCTCTCAGTTTAGAAGCTGTTCAGGATGTGATTTATCAACCTTTAGCCGGCGATCCGATTCCCACGGATACCTATTATATGACTCCAAGAATATTCCCCGGCAGATTCAGTATAACGATCGTAGGCCCTGAACTCTATGTGGACACCTATCCGATATTGCCTTATGACACATTGCGTCTCGGCAGATTCAGTGTAAAAACCACAGACGGAACGAATCTAACTTCAAATTTCATGTGGCTGAATCCTATCTATTATTATCAGGCATTGGCATACAAATTAGACAAACCCTTGATTTTGCCCCCGTCGAATATATTGGCGGAAGTAAATCATAATATAGAATTTTCTGATATAAACACGCTTTATACAGCCGAATACAAGGCTCAGGACATCGACAAACCAGAATTCATACTTGATTATTTCAATGTGGAATATATTGGTAAGATGGTGATGCAGATAGATTTCGCCACAATTCAGGAAGCATATAACTATGGCTTTATTATTACTCGCGCCTATAAGTACAGGTCGACTGATGACGAAGCTACGTTGGATTATAAAGATACAATCGCTCATTACAGAATCGGTCATAACAGATATAATCCTGACTTGGTAGGACTCGGCACCCGAAAACCGGGCAAAGTCTACGCAACTCTGTATGACACAGTAGACCACAGACAGTTGACCTATTGTTATGAGCTCTTGTACCAAGATTGGGATTGGAATATTAATTTCCTCGCGAGAGATTGCGAGTTTGTCCCGCACGCTTTGATCACCGAAGCATTCACAGCCCCGTCGCCGTTCAGCCACGAGACAACGATCACATACAGAGTTGAGGATAATGTACTAATGTCCGCAAAAGTATATGATCTGCGCGGCAAGCTGGTCAGCACAATATTTGAGAACAAAGAACATCCTCCGGGATACCATACGGTGAAATACGTAATTCCGGATTTCGCCTCAACGGGAGTATATAACATATTCCTCAGAGCGGTGCCGGTCGATGATCCGGACGTAGAATATTCTCAGGCAGTTATAAAAACGCAATATATAAAATAATAAGCTAATGTAACATCACAGGAAATCCGTGAACAGAAAATTCGAATATATAAACACAAAGATGAATAAGATCAAAGCGATTGGCGCTGCTCTTGTTCTGTTGTTGTTTGTCGGAAGCAATCTGTTCGCCGATGTGAAGATATTATATCCTCTCAACGGAGAAATCCTGAGAGCCGGCGAGACTACAGAAATCCGCTGGGAAAGCATTCCTAATTCAGTATACACAGTAAAGTATTCAACAGATGAGGGTACGACTTGGGAGTTGATCGCGGAAGATATAACAGCAGACAGATACAACTGGTCGGTTTTGACGGATATATTAGATGTTAAATTCCGAGTAGAAGAACGCAGCACAATCCCTCCGAGACTTTTGCGCCGGATGGAAGACGTTCACGATCATAATGTTTATTCAGTAGCGATGTCTCCTGACGGACAAAAAATGATCACAGCAGGCCGCGACATGAGAGTAAAAATATGGAATATCAGCGATCTGACATTAGACGAACAGATAGTCACAGGCGACAGCGGGTCAGTCTATGACGCTATGTTCGCGGGCAACAGCGAGTCAATAATATATGTCAAAGAGAACGAATTGGTATACAGAGATTTAACAGACGACAGCGAAACAACGATGACAGGATTGTTTACGGATCTAATCAGATCAGTCGCATATCATAATGAAAAAGATATTTTTGCCGCCGCGTCATACGACGGTAATATGAAGATATTTACAAAAGCCGGATTTACTGAAATCGCATCGTATTCAACGGGTGCGGAGTCAGAATTATACAAAATAGTCTTCTCGCACAGCGGCGATTTGGCGGCATTCGCGGGCGGCGCGGGCATAATCTATATATTTGATATACAGAACAACACAGTTATTGGTCAGATGACAGGTCACGGCGACGTAACGAATAAATTGGTATGGTCTCTGGCATTTTCGCAGGACGATCAATCATTAGTTTCATGCGGAGTTGACGGCACGGTAAGGGTCTGGGATTTGACCACATTCGAAGAAAAAGTTTTAATTGACGCGCACAGCTTCCACATTCGCGCAGTTGATTGGCATCCTACTGAAAATATGATATTATCCGCTTCTTTGGATAAATATATTAAACAATGGGATCCGACTGACGGTGCAAAAATCAGTGAATCGATGCAGCACGGCGGTCAGGTGTTAGACGCAATGTATTCGTCCACGGGCGACACAATCATAAGTTGCGGTCGCGATCACGCAATGAATATATGGAAGAATATCCAAACGGATTACAGCGAGGACAGCGTTGATTGTCTCGTGAGATATCCTGCGACCGTTTCATTGCCGCACATTGTAAGTGCCGCGGACAGAAAAGTAAAAATTCCGCTAATCTTTGAATCAAATTTGATTCCTCCGGGCGGCGAAAATAAGTATTTCGACGCTGAAGTCAGCATTGAAATTCCTTCAAAATTATTAGATATATCCCTTCAGGGCGAACATTATATGCTGTTCAATGATCCTGACACAGTGAATATCAGCTTAAAATCAATAATCTTAGACGGAGCGATTCTGACCCTCGACGGTTTGACGATTGCCGGTATCCCGAATATAGCTGATTTGAAGATATTAAACATAGAAACTACAGATGAAAATTATTACATCATAGATAAAATTGACGGTTCGATACGAGTACCCTCTGATTGCATAGGAGATTCTTTTCGCGGCGTAAGCTTTGCTTCGGAACCGCTTTCAATGAAACTGAGCCCTGCTCCGGTTTCGTCAACAGTCAAAATCAGTATGAATTTGATCGAAGAGGGCAGGCACAAATTAGAACTAATCAATTTGCAAGGCGAGATAATAAGTGTTTTGGAAGTCGCGGATTATAATCCGGGACCGCATATAACAACAATTGATATGTCGGATTTTGCCTCGGGACATTATTTCTTGAGAATTGTCGGTCCGACTCGTTCCTTAACCGGATCATGTGTGATTTCGCGTTAAGCGAAACTTGAATTAGAATATTAACGGTATAGAGAGTTATCTTATATGAAAAAGCTAAATCAAATAACATCTGTCGCAAGACTTACGAGCGCTGCCTTGTTGGCAGTGCTGTTTATGTTTTCCGCACGCCCTGCAGAGGCTCAGACAGATAATGTCGGGATTGGAACAGTAACCCCTGACAACTCGTCGATACTCGATTTGACTTCTACCAGCAGAGGCTTTCTAACACCAAGAATGACTGCCGCTCAACGCGACTCAATAACGGCACCGGTAGTTGGTCTGATAATTTATCAGACCGACAACACGCCGGGATTCTATTACTACAACAGTACGTCATGGGTGAAAATATCGGATACTATAGCAGGTGTTATAACAGGTGGCGGTACTGACGGGCAGCTTAGTTTTTGGACATCTACCAGCGCAGTTTCCGGGGACAATGATCTGTTTTGGGACAATGTTAATAAACGTCTCGGTATCGGAACGACTTCTCCTCATACACTCTTAGACGTGGAAGGAACTGCTTTACTCGGAGCTCCTTCTTCAGCACCCGATGCTGATGATTTTAATAATTCACAGTGGACTTTATGGCTTGATGAAGCGAATGATGACTTTGAATTGAGAGCTAAGAAATCTGACGGATCTATGATTGCCCTAACTGTCAATGATGTAAACCCGGGTGGTGCTACAGGCGAATTGCAATTCAATAACGGCGGTGCTTTCGGAGCAAGTTCAAGTTTATATTGGCTTAGTTCTAGTTCTAGACTGGGAATTGGTGCCGGAACTACTCCAAACGCAGATTTGGATGTCGAGGGAACCGTAATTCTTGGTGCTCCTTCATCTGAGCCTGCAAACACTGATTTCGCTGTTTCGCAATGGTCTCTTTGGCTCAATGAGGATATTGATAAATTTCAGTTAAAAGGCAAAAAATCTGACGGTACTACGATAATTAGAAGTTCTCTCGCAACAGCTGCGGGCATCGACGGTGAAATACAATATAATTCGGCCGGTTCTTTTGCTGCAAGCACAAATTATATGTGGGATAGTGCTAACGGGCGTCTCGGTGTAGGAAATGCTGCTCCCGTAGCCAGAATAGATTTGAAGGATGTATCCGGCAACGGCGGCATCCGAATTGCAGACAGTGAGATAACTCTACCCGGTGTAGTCAGATGGACAGGATCAGATTTTGAAGGATATACAGGATCATTGTGGGCATCCTTTACTTCCTCCGGCGGCGGCGGCGACGGCGGCGGTGATGTTTGGGCTGAGAACGGATCTTTCGGACGTGTTGCAGTTTTCAATTCATCTACAACTATTACGGGTACAGATGCCTTCTTTTGGGATCTCAGTACCGAACATCTGGGAATTGGTGCCGGAACTACTCCAAGTGTAGATTTAGATGTTGAAGGTACAGTCCTTCTGGGCGCTCCGGATACACTTACCTCCGACGCAACATTTGCTAATTCGCAGTGGACTTTATGGCTTGATGAAACTGAAGACCGCTTTAAATTGAGAGCGAAACAATCTGACGGTACTACTATGATGTCTCATAGGATAGGTGATGTGACTGCTGCGGGAAATACCGGTGAAATTCAATTTAATGAAGGCGGTGCACTCGGCGCAAGTTCAAATCTGGTATGGTCAAATACAACTGTAAGTCTCGGAATTGCTGCAGGTGCAACCCCGTCAGCCAATTTGGATGTTGTGGGAACTGCAATTCTTGGTGCTCCTTCATCTGCACCGGCAGACGCTGTTTTCGATAATTCCCAATGGTCTATTTGGCTCAATGAGGATATTGATAAATTTCAGTTAAAAGGCAAAAAATCTGACGGTACTACGATCATTACAAGTTCTCTCGCAACAGCTGCGGGCACCACCGACGGTGAAATACAATATAATGACAACGGTTCTTTTGCTGCAAGCCCAAATTATATTTGGGACAATACTAATATTCGACTCGGTATCGGTGCAGGTGCTCCCACCAGCACAATTGACGCTGTAGGCGGATCGGCTCTGTTGCCGGCTCCTAACGCTCCTCCGGACGATGGGGATTTGGACAATTCACAATGGTTACTGTGGTTGGATGAATCAAGTACTCTTACCACCAGATTTGAATTAAAAGCAAGAACAAGTGGCGGCACTATTGTATCTCAGAGTGTCGGATTGGCCGCGGGTAATACAGGTGAAGTACAATTCAACGACGGCAACGGCGTATTTGATGCCAGTTCAGATTTGGTCTGGGACAATACAAATTCACGTCTCGGAATCGGTACCGGCACTCCGAAAGTTGCTTTAGATGTTGTTGGTCGAGCTGTTCTCGGTTTCCCCAACACAGCACCGGGTAATGCTGAACTCGGAACTTCACAATATTCAATTTGGATTGATGAAACTTCAAGTGATTTCAAAATAAAAGCTTATAACTCTTCCGACTCAATAGTGTCTAGAACGCTTGCAGAGGCTTATGCTATGAGTTACAGAACAACTGAGACATCTGCTGCTGCAGATACATATGACGGTGTTCCTTGGGAAGCTGATGTCGCTATGGATCTCGGTCATTATACCAGATCAAGTGATGTTATTACTGTGGCTAAAGCAGGGCTATACAGGATTTCTTATGCGCTTAGCATTCGAGCAGGTACAGCAACTAATAATGTAATTGAAGCATGGGTTAGAAGCGGATCCACAAATCTCCCGGGAAGTTATGCTTCAGCCTTTATTTTGGATGACAATGACGATGATGACAGATCTACGGCATCAAATTCATTTTTAGCGGATTTAGCCACAGGTGCAACAATAAAGATTTATGCTAATTCGCCAAGCAGTACTTTATTTTTCATTCTTCCGAATTCGCAGATCACAATTGAGAGATTAAGAAATTAAAATATGAAGAGAATTGTTCTATATATTACTTTGTCGTTGTTTGCGAGCTTCCTAATTAAATCGGAAGTATCGGCACAGACTACTGTTACCATGAAGTCCGGTTCGGGTTTATATATTAGCCCCGGCGCGACCTTCCATGTTAACGGCGGTTTGGTCAATGAAGGTACTATAACAGGCAATACCGGTAGGCTGAATGTTAGCGGTACTTATACGAATGAAGGAACGCACAATGCTTCAAGTTCGACTATTTCTATTGGCGGAGACTTTGTTGATAATGCCACTTTCAACGTCGGGACTTGTACGCTGATAATGAACGGTCCGTCTTCTCAGACGATAACCGGTTCTGCAACAAATTCATTCTATGAATTATCAATAAATAAGACCGGCGGAATTCTCTATACTGATAAAGAATTGACAATCACTAAATATTTGAGATTATTGTCGTCGCACAAGTTTGATATAAATGCTAATGATTTGATAATCGCTGAGACCGGCGAGATTTATTCAGATAACGCCGACGGTCAATATTTCCATTCGGATAAATATATTGTAAGTTCACAGAGTTCTTCTACTGCCACAAGCGGGTATTTGATCCGACAGATACCACAAGGGACTCCCCCGTCACCTGACGGAGTTGCTTATGTGTTACCCATTGGTAACGTAAATGGTTTTGGTTCTGCAATTATCAGATTTTTGCCTGATAAAGTTACTTTTTCGGCTAATGCTGATTTGAGAATATTGCCGGTACCGGAAGAACATCCTAATTTAATTGTATCAGATCGTTCATTGCTTAAATATTGGCGTCTTGAACATAATAATATTACAATCGCAGACAGTGGCACGCATCTAAAATTCTACTATGATCTTTCAAATTCGGAAGTTGGTGGAGGTTCGGAAGGTAACTATATACCGTTATTTTGGGCAAATCCGGGTTGGATCACCCAAACAGGTGTCGGTAGCAGTCTAAATAGTACAACTAATGAAATACTATCCGAATTCTCGCCTTTAATCGCAGGAACTATAGAGGGTGATTGGACAGCAGGAGAAATTGAAGCTGCCGTTGCGGTTTATTACAGTCTTGGCGGACCTTGGAGTGTAAACACTTCATGGTCAAACGGTGGATATGGTCAAGCTCCTGCAGCTTTCGCTCCTTCTTCAAGTTCAGATATTGTTAGAATTGGTGAGGGGGAAACAATTACGATTAATTCAACCACAGCTATTGTCGGAACAGTAACTGTGCAAGTTAACGGCAGACTGGATTGTGTCGGCGAAGCAGATCTTAGTGCCTTAGAATTTACTCTCGAAGAGGGAGGAACTCTCGGAATTGGCAGTGCTTTAGGAATAACAGATATTAACGGTGCTGACAAAGCCGAAGGGAATATTCAATCAACAGAGGTAAGAGATTTTAGCTCAGGTGCCGAATATCGTTATACCGGAACTTTAGATCAGATTACCGGTTTAGGTCTGCCGCTGACAGTCAGCAGACTCGTTTGTGATAAGACGAGCGGAAACTTGTTGCTGGCAAGGAACACACAAATATCATCTTCATTTCATATTGAAGACGGAGTATTTAACGATAACAATAACAAGTTAGACGGGCAAACAGCCAGTCGTACTTTCACTATGAATGGCGGTACGTTTATTGCTCACGGTCGTTTCCCCTTAAATTATGAACCTCCGACATTTAATGCCGGGACTATTTCATTCCAAGGAACCGGTGATTTGAATATTCCGTCAAGCGAATCCGCTTCGGAAACTTTGGCAGGGGTTGATCAATATTTCAATCTTGATGTCGCGGGAAACAGGGGTTATATAACAAGTGTTATATTCATGCCGCAGGGTGAAGTAAGAATTGGCGGAGCATTGACTCTTGCTGACCTCGGTTGGACTTCAACCTTCCAGGGTGTGGATCATGTTCTAACAGTGAATTCGACAATTCATTTTAACGGCAGCGGCGATCAGTCTATTCCGAGATATACCGATGATTTTCCCAACGGAGATGATTATCAAATAAAATATTATAATTTAAAAAGTTCAGGAACCGGAACTAAAAGTCTTATCGAAGCTGATTGTGATGTTTTCAATGATGTGATTATCGAAGGTGCTACTTTGCATGCCAATTCTTTCAATATGAAAGTTCTGGGAGATTGGACAAATACTTCCGGCACATTTACTCATGATAATCAGCTGGTGACTCTATATACTCCTTCTGAAGGTATTGAAAATACTATTACAGCCGGCGACAGTCCGTTTTGGAATTTGGATATAGGAAATGCAGCTGACGAAGCAACCGGAGACTATCGTTTGCTTGATGATATGACCATAGAAAACGGCTTCCATATATTGAATGCCAAAGCTGAATTGTTGATGAATTCATCAACATTTACCGTCAAAGGAACTTGGCTCAACGAAGGTACTTTTACTCCGGGTACGGGAACTGTACTTTTCAACGGCCTCGCGGCTAATCAGCAGATAACAAAAACAGGGACGGAAACTTTTTATAATCTTAAAATAGACAATTCAGGTAATGTACTTGTTCCGGTCGGTTGTGATGTGGACGTTGCAAATGACTTAGAATTTGTTGCCGGCAACCTTGATGTTCGTACCAACGATCGTATAGTTTCTGTTTATAATAACACTACCAGAACCGGTACCGGACATGTTGACGGTCATTTGAGATTCAATGTCCCTGAGGGAGCAGTCGGCACAAAAGACTTGCATATTGGTAACGGTACTGATTATTCACCTGTAGCAGTTGAATTTACAGGCACTGACGGAACAGCAGGATACTTGGATGTCATAACAAATGATCCCCAGACAATAGGTATTCCTACGGATTTCAATGTGGCCAAATATATTAACCGACAATGGGAAATGTCTGTCCCTACAAATAGTGATTTTGTGTTGGGGACGAGAACCTATAATGCTATATTGACTTATTTGGATGCAGATAAGGTCGGTGGTGCAAATCCTTTATTGTTGGAAACTCAGATATATGACGGTGCTTGGAACGCGACACAAGTCGGAACAAGAACAGAAACACCAAATACTTGCCAATCTGTGGGCAACACAGTTATAGGTACATTATTCCTCGGTGAGCCTAATATATTCAATTTATACAGTATTTCAGACGGCGGCAATTGGTCAAATTTTGAATCATGGTCATCTGAAGGATACGGCAAAAGCAGCGTCCCTTCTACTTTCCCGATTGACGGTAATTCAAGATATTATATAGGTGACGACAAAACAGTTAATCTCGGCTCTAATTTTACTATTAATGCCGGACGCGAAATTGTGGTTCAAGTGGATGGTAGTCTGGATTGTTCGACAAACACAATCGACGGCAGCGGAACATTCACACTACAAAGCGGCAGTAGTCTTCTCATTGGTTCGCCTGACGGTATTGCGGCTTCCGGTGCAACGGGAAATATCCATACTTCAACACGTTTGTTCAATGGCGTCGGCAACCATAATAGCGGCAATTTTGTTTATAACGGTGCTTCTGATCAGTTTACCGGTGATGGTATACCGGATACTATTTCAACAATTGAAATCAATGCGCCCGGATATACTGTTGAGATGTCAAAAGATATTTCTGTAGCGGATACTTTGAACATTATTGATGGTACATTAGATGTTTCAACATCAAATTACAGTATTGATATTTCCGGCGATTGGGAAAATACAGGAACATTTACTGAAAGATTAGGAGCTGTTACTTTCAACGGCAGCGAAGACCAACTGCTCAGAAATATAACCGGATACGGAGAGACATTCTATGACTTGGTTGTCAATAAATCAAACGGAGTTCTCGAATTAGATCAGAACTCCGATATTTTGATTTCAAATCAATTGTCATTAACAACCGGATATATTGACGCTCGGTCGAATGAGGAATCTGTGACTGTTCTGGACGGTGCGACTGTCAGCCGGACTTCCGGCCATGTTGACGGCGAAATGAAAAAACATGTGCCGGCAGGAGCGACAAGCTCTGATATCGTATATGAAATTGGTGAAGGTTTGAGTTATACACCTGCAAATCTTGGTTTTGTAGGAACCGGAGGAACTGCAGGCTATGTCAGAGTGAGTTCGGAGCCGGATAAACACGATGATTTTAGTGAAGATAATAATTTGGATCCTGCCAGAGTTGTTGAACGACACTGGGATCTGTCTGCTGACGGTGACTTTGATCTTGGGCAAGACAGATCTATTAATGCTACTGTTACATTTTTGAATCCTGATGATATTAACGGCGGGGCGGATCCCGAGAAATTCGTTATGAGATATTGGGCGGAAACTGTATGGAATTCAGCTGAGACCGGTTCTTGGACTGACACTACTACTCAAGGAACGAGTATTAGTTCTTTATGTGATATAATGGTAGGTCCGACAGGTCCACTACTTACGGTATATTATTCCAGCACATCAGGTTATTGGGACGATCCGAATACATGGTCTACCGTAAAATACGGCGGTGTTCCGGACGGATCCACACCGAGGAACAACGATATTGTTTTTATTGGTGATGGTGATCAAGTAAATTTAGGAGAAAGCAGAAGCATCCGATCAGTTACCGTTGAGAGATCACCCGGCGGTACAGGAAGCTTATTCTTATCTGATTCTGTGCTTTCCGGAGCACAATTTGTACTGAAGACCGGTGGTGTGTTAGGCATTGGTTCAGCTGCCGGCATAACTACAGGCACAACCGGAAATATTCAAACTAAAATCAGGAATTTCAATCCCTGGACACACAATTCCGGAAATTATATATATAACGGAACGGGCGACCAAGTTACAGGAAATGCATTACCTGCTGAATTTGCGACTTTAGAAGTAGATAACAACAACGGTACGGTTACTCTGCAAAGCTCAATAGGTTTGAGCTCTGATCTGACTTTGACGGATGGTATTCTTAAACCGTCGTCATCGGCAGTTGATGTTAATTTAGCGGGAGATTGGATTAATAATGCGTCTGTTTCGGCTTATGACGCTACCTCCAACAAAGTAACATTTGACGGTGAATCAAGCAGTACGATCAGTGGAACTTATGCAACAACGTTTTATAATGTTGATCTGGATAAATCGACATATAATCTCTCCTTAGAGACACATGCAACAGTTGCAAATGAATTTACATTTATCTCTGACGGTTTGCTTGTTCTCAATTCAAGTGATTTGACTATCGGCACAGCCGGCAGCATTGGCGGATCATCCCTCGGCAGTTCGAGAATGGTTCAATCTGACGGTACTGACACAGGCGGAAGAATTATTAAATTGTATTCGGGCTCGGGTTTGAACGCTTTCACGATTCCGATTGGTGTCGGCTCGGATTATAACCCTGCAGAGTTGAATGTTGCCGCTACTTTTGACGCCGGAGCTTATGCAGCTCTCAGACTGGTATCGGCTGTTCATCCGGATGCGATAAGTACTGAAATGTTATCCAAATATTGGAATGTCAGTTCGGAAGGGATTTCAAATAATCTAGACTCTGCTAATTTAAAATACTATTATCTTAGTTCTGATGTTAACGGAACTGTCGCGAATTACATGGCTGCGAGATACGCAAATGATGCTTGGGAAACTAACTTAGGTACATCGCGTGACGCGACAACTTCACCGATAACCGTTTTAGGTTATACTGAAGCTTTGGATGGTGATTGGACAGCCGGTGAAGCTACCGCGATATACAAAGGCAGAATCTTTTATAGTAGGGCCACAGGTAATTGGGGAGATGCGACAAGTTGGTCAAACGTGTCTCATTTAGGTTCGCCGTCAGCTTATACACCCGGAACTTTTGAGTCTGATACTGTGTTTATTGATGCCGGGCATGTAATTGATTATAATCTTACATCCGTAACCGTAGGAGCTGTTACAATAGGCGGCGCTGAAACAGACGACGGCGATTTAGAATTTATACCCGATCTTAACAAGACAATGACAATATTGGGTGATTTAACTATAGAATCTGACGGTTTCATGGATCAGGCCGGCAACGGCGGTCGAATTGATACTCTGTATTTACACGGCAATCTTACAAATAATAATATAGGAACAGATGCCGTTGATTTGCGCCAAGGTGATTTGAGTTATACCATTTTGGAATTTGTAGGTGAATCAAGTTCTACAATTTCCGGGCCGGGGAAATATAGGCTTTCAGGTGTTCATATCGATAAAGAAGCTATTACGGATATAGTCTATAATGAAGCAAGTGAATTCTCTGTTGCTTTGACTGAAGCTGTCGGCGGTGATGATGATTTGGACAGACCTTTCAAATTGTTGACGGGTGTATATTGTCATAACAATGACGGCAGAGCCTTACTTGAAAGAGATGAATTACCTTTAGCCGGTTTTGTTATGGGAGTCAATTCCGGAATTGATATTCGAAAGGGTGAATGTGCCTTTCTTGATGAATTTGAAACTAATACAAACACTTTAGTTAGTATCAGCGGCGGTAAACTTGTTGTAGGAAATGGCCAAAATGAAGATTTCTTGTACGGATCCGGCACTAAGTATACTCAAAGCGGAGGTGAAGTTAACGTTTATGCGGCCTTCTCGGTCGTCAACACAACTTCTTCGATTAATTTTGATATGTCGGGCGGTTTTCTCACTGTGGTTATCGGAGATCATAGTAATGATGATGAAGGTCATATTGGATTTGATATACGAAGTCCGAGTTCGACCTATACTCAAAGCAGCGGTACAATAACGCTTGTAAGTTATTCTTCAAATAAAGATTATGAAGTAAAAGCCTCAACAGTAAATGTAACCGGCGGAACTTTACAGATTGGTAAAGACGGTTTTTATCTTGGAGGTACAGGTGCTTCAATAGGTATTGGCAATGACAAACCGACTATATGGGATTTAAATATACGTTTTACTATGATGGGCGGTACTACTTATCGATCAATGATTATAACATCTCCTGTATTGTATGTTCTGAATAATGTTGATATTCATCATTACGGATGTTTGGATCTTAATACTCTTTCTCTGTCTGTAGGCGGCAATTTTATAAACCGTGGCATGTTTACTTCAGACGGGTTGGGTTGGAACTCCGGCATAGGAGCAAAAGAAATAATTTTCAAGGGTGACAAAGATGTGATCGTCGCGACACAAGATTTTGTCAACGACAACCCGGACGGAGCGACATTTGTTAACGAAGCATTCTACGATATTACCGTAGATAAGACCGGTGGTTCGATATCTCTCGGTGATTTTCCGTATTCTGATATGATTGTCAGAAATAATTTAACATTCGCGGATAATAATGTTGCTAATATTATTTCCCGAACCAATGACAGATACGTTCATGTGGATCCTCAGGCAGCCGGTGATGCAGCGGCTGTCCAAAGAGTAGGTCTTGGATTTGTAGACGGCAGACTTAGAAAAGAAATTCCGTCAGATGACAGTTATACAAAATTTGAAATTGGAGCAGGAGCGGTTTACAGACCTGCGATATTGGAAATCCTTGGTACAGGAGGCAGCAATGCGCAGGAAGATGTGGACTTTATGGTTACGGACAGCAATCCGGCCAATATCCTCGAAAACCAAATAAATTTGGATTTGGACTTGAACATTCAATGTTATTGGACATTCTCTAATCCTGATGTTTTTGACCTTGACGGCAGGACATTTCATTTAACTCTTCAGTTTGACCCGAAGGATATTCCATCGGGTGGAAGTTGGGCTACATTAAATCAGTATTATGCCTCGTCAGTACCTTATTCGACAACACAGATTGGTTTGCGAACCGACACTAGCACGCAATCACTCAGCAATTCTTTGTTGGGGGATTATATCTTGGGTGAAACTATCGGCTTTAATTATTTCTCAATTGCCGACGGCGACTGGAACGATGAAAACACATGGTCGAAAGAAAGTTACGGAGGACTTCCTGCGCCCGAATATCCTGACGGAGAAAATGATCGTGTTTATATTGGTGACGGAAAAGAAGTCATATTAAATAAAATTGTAAATACCAGAGGAGTTATTGTCCAGTCTTCAGGCGGGGGTGGTCAGCCGGGTGCTTTGTACGGCAAAGTTGACTCTTGGCTGCGCGGATTATCATTTATCCTTGAAGACGGAACAACTCTGTCTACTGAGCATTCGAACGGAATTACCGAGGCAGGTTCAGAAACCGGTTCAATTCGTACTGTTGCCCGTGATTACCGCTACTCACATTATAAATATACCGGCAAGGGGCAGAATCAATCAACAGGTCAGGGACTGCCGGACAGAATTATGTCACTGACGGTTGATAATACAGGTGTTGACGGCCAGAACACAGTAACTTTGACAAAGGAAATAGATTTTGTCGAAGATCTAAGCATACTCAACGGTGTCTTTGATACAGGGTCTAAAGAGATTAAAATCGGCGGAAATTTCCTGATGGAAAACAGAGACACAAACAGAACAGAGTTTGAGGCAAGAACCGGAAAAGTAGTTTTCGAAGGTGATCAGGAGCAAATTGTTACAGTCAATGATCCGGGTGATTTAGAGTTTGAGCGTTTGATGTTGAATAAAACCGGCGGTGCTTTCCGTATGGCAGGAAATGACGCTGATGCAGACATACTTGTCAGAAGTTTGTTGAGATATGAGGCGGGTAATATAATAAATGTCGACGTCAGAACGAATGACAGAAAACTAATCATTGAAAATGAAAATGGTGCTGAAATAGTGAATACCGGACTCGGCTATATTAACGGAAAACTGCAGTTGACAATACCCCCTGGTGAGTCCTCAACCACTTATTCAATTGGTTATTGGGACAATTATATGCCAATGACAATGACTATGGTAGGGACAGGCGGCATCCAAGGTCCTGTTACAGCTGTGGTAGATTCCCTTGATGGTGATGATGAAGCGATTGTCAACAAGAAAATTGATCTGTATAGGAGTGTCCGGAGATTTTGGCAGGTTGAAGGTTTAGATGCATTTGCTCTTGCCGACAGAACAGTAATAACAAAGTTTGAATTCTCGACCGATTTCTTAGACTACTTTGACTATATCAGCGCGGTTATGCGCCGAAGAAGTATTCCCGATGAAGATCCGATTTGGTCAGGTATAAGAGGAGACCAATTGCTTTGGGACGTAGATTTAGTTTTAGAAGTAGCGTCTGTGACAATTAAAGACGTGTACCCGTCTAAGTATTGGCCCGGTTTAGGTAAGATATATGTGGGCGAAATGGCCACCAGAAAATTTTATAGTATTGACGGAGGCGGATTGTGGAACGATCCTGCGTCCTGGTCATTTGAAGGACACGACGGCGCCCCTACTGCGGGAGAATTCCCGAATAAGGACTGGCAGGCAGAGATTGATATTGATATGAGAGACATTGTTTGGATTGGTGACAATGATGAAATTATTTTAAATACATTGCCTGAGATTTCTGCACTTGAGATTCGCGCAACCGGATCACTCGTTATTCCCAATGACAGTGAATACGGTTCGGCAAGGGTCATTATACCGAGTTCTTTCGGATCTTCAAGGTTTGAAATGTTAGAAGACGGTTTGTTGGTTATCAAATCAGAATCAAGTTTAGAAAGCGGCGATGCCGGAATTATCCGATTCGCAGATGATGTGAGAACATATTCTCCTTTGGCTGATTTCGAATTCTCAGGTTCTTATGATCATTATATTGGCGGAGCATTTCCTTCTGAAATAGGAGATTTGACGGTTAATACTGATATCAGTTCCAGATTAGTTTCTTTGAATTCAGGTAACTTTATTATAAACAGAGATTTTAATATCCTGTCCGGTGATGTGCGACCTATGGATGCAACGACAAATGTGCGTTTGGGCGGAAGCATGATAATTGACGGAACTTACAACGGTACTGTCAATCCGTCCGGTTCTTCAATATTATCAACGTTTACGTTCCAAGGCGGCGGAGATACGAATCAGGTTATCACAGGAACAGGTATTCCTATGTTTGCCGATGTTACAATGAACAGGGGATCAGGGTCAGGTGCCGTTGATTTGGAAACAAGTATGACCATCACTCATGTTATGGATCTTCAAGAGGGCTCAAACACTAATCCGCAAATATTTTCTGTCGGCGACAATCAGCAGTTATGGATTACTAATCATGATGTGAATGCAATAATCGGTTACGGAGATACTACAGATGTTCGTATGGTCAGAACTGCTGTCAGCACCGGCTCAAATTCTACTGTGGGTCTTTTGATGCGTGCAGTTACCCAGCCGCAGTCAGAGTCTTATATATTCCCGGTAGGCTCGTATGCTACTGAAGCAGGAGTGAATACTTATTCTCCTGCAGTATTTACTCCTGAAAATTCGGGAAGTGCAGGTTATATCGGTGTCAGGGCTTCTCGAGGAACCGGAATAAATTATAATCATGCAAGACTTTCAACAGTATCCCCAAATTATCTTCAGAGATATTGGACTCTTGATGCAATAACTGCTACGATTCCGGGGCAGTGGAGATTCAATTATACTGACGGTGATGTTTTTGGAAATGAAACGGATATCGGAGTAATTTCAAAATACAATCCAGTCTATGAAGCAGCAAGCGGAACCTGGACTACAATCAACGGAACAATCAACCGATCGGCAAATTATTTCGAAACACCGGCGAGTTACCAACCCTCTGATTTCACGGGTGATTATACTATGTCAAATGCTCGAAACTTCGGAGTTTTCTTCTATAGTCGCCAAAGCGGACCGTGGGATGAACCGAATACTTGGACTTTTTCACCTACACATTCGGGTGTGGCGGCTGACACTTATCCTCAAATAGGCAGTGATAATGTTGTTGTCGGAGGCGGTCTCTATGATTTGAACCAGCCCGATCATATTGTCTCGGTTACAGAAGATATAAATACAATCGGTGATATCATTGTCGGTACTGACTTAAATAACACAGGTACTTTGAACTGCGGTCCTTATATCATCGAAGGTAGTTCATTTGAAATCAGAGATCATTCTACATTGCAAATAGGGTCTCCTGTCGGTATTTATGAAGTTGCCACTGTTGGAAATATTCAGACAACGTCAAGGCTTTTTGATACTGAAGCAATTTATGAGTTTAAGGGTGCAGACACTTCCGACCAAACTATGGGAGACGGCATGCCTTCTACTGTATTTGGGTTCATTGCAAATCATCAGGACGCAACTCATAGTTTCTCGCTGGTTCTTGACAGAGATGTAAATGTTACTAAATTTGCAGATCTTATTGGAGGCAGAACTGATGCAGGTGATCACTATCAATTCACTAATACCGCAACTGTTCCTGCTGATGGTCAATTTATTATTCGCGATGGTGCAGTATTGGCAATTGGCGGAACCAGAATATTTGACGGATTAAGCGCAAACAGCGTAACACAGGACTTTGTCCAAACAGCTGTTGGATATTTACTTGAAGTTGACAGTAATGTTGAGTATTACGGTAATCACACAATTACACCTGCACCAAATGACGGAGTAGGATACGGAAACGTTCTTCTTACCGGAAGTTCGGCTTGTATAATTAATCAGACGGTATTGTGTCGCGGTAACTTTTCTATACTGGACAACTCCTCGATTAATATTAATAACAGTTACAATCTTAAAGTGTTGAAAAATGTTGTTAATGAATCAGAAATTGAAAATAACGGTCTTATTGAGATTGGTGAATAAAACCCAAAGTTGAATATGGCAGTTTTATTAATCCGATGATTATTTATTATCATCGGATTTTTTTTGTTCTTTTCCGTCTTCTTGTTCTGCAGGTTTTTCTTCCGGGAATAATTGAAAATGACTCATAACAAACAGCCATTTGTCGTCAATCTTGTTGGCGACCATCGTATGTCGTCCTTCTCCGGTAATTTTTTCTTCTTTATAAGTCATATAGGATTTTATGTCAGTACTGACCCATGCGACATTGCCGGAATATTTAATTCTCAAGTTGGTATATTCATAATCATCCATCTTCCAATCGAGATTGTCAAATTCCTCTTTAAAAATCTTTTTAATAGCGGCACGGCCTATGTAGGAATCGTTTTTTGCTCCGGCGAATACAGCAGCGTCTTTTGCGTAATCTTTCATTAGGGCATCGATATTCTTGCTGAGATATGCTTCACCGTTACGGTCTAACAGCTGTTGTATGCTTGCTTCTACAGATTCAGGGGCTTCTTTTTTTTCGAGGCATGATGTTAGAGAAAAAATAGTTAAAGCAAGTAAGATTAAGATAGTTTTCGAAATCATAGTGAGACTCCCTGCAATATGGAGAAAACAAAATTTCTATAAAATAGGAAGTTTTGATTGTTTTGCAAGAGAAAATGGAAATTATTTATTTGTCTGAAGCGCAGACTTGCTTTGTTCGCTCCGTCCGAAATACCAAGCCGCCACTGAAACTGAAATAATAATCGCACCTCCTGTTAAACTCCATACATCGGAGATTTCAGACCAGAACATATACCCGACAATCGCCGAGAAAATAATATGCGCGTAGTTATAGATTGCTAATTCCGATGCCGGAGCGAAACGGTAGGCATAAGTCAAAGCGAATTGTCCGCCGGCAGCGAAAACCCCGGTTCCGATCAAATACATTAATTCTTCATAAGTAGGCATAACGAAAACTATGCTTGTAGGTATCAGCATCCCGACTACCGATATTAATGAGAAGAGAAAAACAATGGTTGCAGGCTTTTCACGAGGGCCCAGATAACGTATTACCGTGTAGGCTGATCCTGCAGCAAGTGCCGATCCTAAGCCTGCCAGTGCCGGCATAATGCTCAAATCAAACTGCGGTTTGATAATCAACAAAGAGGCTAAGAATACTATAACAAGAAGCGGAATTTGAAACTTTTGGATTTTTTCCTTAAGGAAGAATTTTGCGAGAATAGTGACCACAAATGGCGAAAGTTTGTTTAGCATCGATGAATCGGCAAGATACATATTGTCGATTGCGTAGAAGTACAGAACAACGCCGCTGAGTCCGAAAAATGAGCGAAGCAGCAGGAATCCTCGATTTTCTTTTTTCCCAAAAAGAGGAACTTTGGTTTTATAAACGACGATTACGGCAATGATCAGGCTTATTAAGTTTCTGAACAATACCTTTTCATATATAGGGATATCACCCGCGAACTTAACCATTGCTCCCATAAAAGCGAATGAAAGCGACGAGATTAATATGAAATTTATGCCTTTTGAAATATCTGTCATTTTGTCGGAGACTGTCGAAATTAAACTCAATTATGAACTTGATTACGGATGTCAACTTGTGATATTGCAGTGCGAAAATGTTGTTAGGAGAAGCGGTAGCAGAAATAAACAAAAAAATCCGAAATCTTGAACTAACGGGTAGTATTTGGTTAGAATGTTGTTCAAAATTCCGGATATATAATTTATCGCGAATTAGCCTGACGAAAAAATCAAGTTCGGAAAATCAATTGGTGTGGGTAGTGACTATGCGAGTTGTTGCAGTATTAACTTCCCGAACTATAAATATGATTAAGGGACTGTGTCTGTGTCGTTCTTGTCTGTCCGTGTCTTCTGTTATATCCCTTGACCTTACTTATTGTTAAAAAACAAACGGGACTTAGCAGCGAGGTTAAGGTCTGACTATGAATGTATGTGTTTTGCTGCGGAAATCCCGTTTTCTTTTCTAAGTTGTGTTTTAAAATTTATCAGTCGAGTAAAAAGGGGATTATAATCAAGTGTCCGGCTACAATTATGTTTTCTTACCCTTTGAACTCGACGAATAAATTTAATTTATCTCAACTTAATATCTTTATTCGCGTTGATGTTTGTCTTGTTTTCAAAAGAACTTTATTAGTTGCTCAAGACATTGTTCGTTAGATTCTAATGCCCTTTTTCAACTATACAAATTAACGAATAAAAAAAGTTAGTTTTTATAACGGTTAGTATGATAATTCTGTAGAATTGCCGGAGGAATATTTGTAGAGCCCGGGAACAGTATCGCTGTAGTAGTTAGCACTACATACAGTGATTATGGGAATCAACTTTAGTGGTTGATTCCCTTCACGTTGATACGAGATGCTTTATTCTGAGTCAAATATGTTTTCTGATTTAATCGACCAATCGATTCTTGAGAGCGTAGTGCGTGATTTCGGAATTGTTTTTCATGCTCATTTTTTCGAGGATACGAATTCTGTACGTACTGATAGTATTGATGCTGAGAGAAAGTTCGTTAGCTATATCCGTCGCTGTTTTGCCGGAGGCAATCAAGCACATAACTTGGAATTCTCGATCAGACAGAGTGTCGTGCAAAGCCTTGTCGCCGCCGGCTTCTAAGTTAGAGGCTAAAAGCTCAGCTAAGAAAGCCGATATATACTTTCTGCCTTGTGAAACTTTTCTGATAGCTTCGATCAACACATCAGCTTCGGTTTCTTTGTTGACATACCCGGCCGCTCCTGCTTTGAGGACACGCAATGCGTATTGTTCTTCGGGATAAATAGTAAAGATAAGAACCGGCAAATCCGGGCAGATAGTTTTGATTTCTTTTAAAGTGTCCAGACCGTCTTTGCCGGGCATAGAAATATCAAGAATAACTACATCATATTTCTTGACTTTGATTTGATCAATAAGTTCGAAACCGTTGCTTGCTTCACCTGTGACTACGAGGTCCAAGGTCTCGTCAAAAATTTGTTTTAAGCCTTTTCTTACGACTGCGTGATCGTCTGCTATAATAATTTTTATCATTTTATTCAGGTCTCCTGTTCAGGCATAGAAATAGTTACGCTGACGGTAGTGCCGGCTCCGGGTGAACCGATAATCTTGACATCTCCCCCTATTGACTTGGCGCGTTCTCTGATGCCTGCAAGGCCGAGAGATTTGTGTGCTTTTAATTGAGAGCCTGTGATTCCCACTCCGTTGTCAGCAATTATGAGTTCAACTATATTATCTTTTTTTATCAAACTGACGTCAACTCTCGAAGCTTTAGCGTGACGAGTAATGTTTGTCAACGTCTCCTGCAATATACGAAACATTGCGGTAGCATAAGGGTCTTTAAATTTCATGTCGTCCGGTTCGATCCGAAGTTTGCATCGTACAGCGGTGCGTTTTTGGAATTCGTTGCTTTGCCATTCTATAGCCGCTATTAATCCAAAATGATCCAAAATAGACGGGCGCAATTGAGTAGAAATTGATCTTACTTTATGAATAGTCAAATCAATCAGATCCGCCATAGTTTTTGTCTTTTCAGTCAATATTTTCTCTTTGATATTCATCTTGCCGCTTAGCCAGACAAGATCAAGTTTCAGAGCTGTCAGAGCATAGCCGAGTTCGTCATGAATTTCGAAGGCTATAGCCTTTCGCTCTTCTTCACGGGCTGTTTGAAGATGCACGGCAAGGTTACGCATTTGTTCACGAGATTCTTTCAAGTCGTTTTCGTTCTGTTTACGAACTGTAATATTACGAATAATCGCTATCAGACCGAGAATTTTGTTTTTATCATTGACCAATGAGGCAATTGCGATTTCTGCCGGAATTTCTTCTTTAGTTTTTAGTTGGGCAACTATTTCAGTAGGTTTAATACTTCCTCGTTTAAGCACTTTTCTCATAAGTCCGAATGCAAGTCCGGCTTGTTCCGAGTCAGCTAAAAATTCTGTCAGTGCTTTGCCTTGAATCTCTGTCTTGCTATACCCAAACAAATTCGCAAAAGCTTCATTAACTTCAATTATTTCGCCGTTCCCGTCAGTCAGGACAATTCCGTCAGGGGCAGTTTCAACAAGAGTCCTAAATTTCTCTTCGCTTTTCTTTAAGTTCTCCTGAGCATTGCGGCTTTCGCTGATATCTTCAAAGATACAAACGATTTCTCCGGTCGGAAGTTTGTGAATATGATTTTCACGCCAAATAACGGTTTGACCGTCTTCTTTGATAGTAATTAACTTGTTTGCCGGAGTGTTCGTTTCGTAAACTTGTTTGAATATTTCGAGAAGCTGCGGGGTATGCAGCATCGAAATAGGATCACTCAATCTGCACCCAATTATTTTTTCTTGGCTGATATTATCAATAATTTCAGCGGCATGATTGAATTTTTTAAGAACGAAATCTTTGCCGTTGTTTATTGAAGAATAAATTGCGGCACCGCTTCTCATTTTTTCAAATAATTCACGAAACATATTTTCGCTTTCGGCAAGAGCTTTCTCAGCGATGCGCCGTTCAGTTATATCTCTCTCAATCGCAGAAACCCCAATTTTTTTTCCGGTGGCATCAACGAAAGGACACAATGTTACTGATACATCTATTAGTGTTCCGTCTTTTCGTTCTCTTACAGCGTCGAAGCGTGATATAGTCTGAGTTCTGATTACTTTTTCGATGATTTCTTGGAGTTCGACTCGGTTGTCAAACGGAACAAAATTATTGCAACTTTTACCCGAAATATCCGCGTCGCTAAAGCCGTAAGTACGTTCAGCGCCGAGGTTCCAACTCAGAATTGTGCCTTTGAAATCCATACCGTAAATGGCATCATCGCTTGATTCAACAATTGAGGCCAAGAGATTTGAAGTGTGACCGAGGCGCATTCTTTCGGTAATATCCCTGGCAATAGCTATCGCTCCAAAAATAATCCCGTTGTTATTACGCAAAGGTATGCCGATACCTTCCCAGTAGCTGCCGTATTGATCAGACAGAGTTGTTGATTGATATTTGATACCTTTTTCAATCACTCCTGTGGTCAAAGCCGCATTTGAGTATGGGGTGATAACATTTTCGCCGATACTCTCGAAAGCATTGTTGCAAAGTCTGCCGATTGCATGATTATCGAAACTGAGAGCTGCCTTGTTCGCCCAAAGTATGCGCATATTTGTATCGACTTGGAGAATCATATCCGGCACACCGTCGAGAACAGCCTTGAGCTCAGCAGTGCTCTTTTGCATTTTGCGTTCAGCCTGCCTCAGTTTCAAGGATATAGTGCTTAGCTCTTGCACTCGGCGGACGGAAAAAACAAGGATAAAGACAAGAAACACTGACAGAAAGACAATTATTCCTGCCGGTATGCTGACATTGGACAGATCTACGTTGATACTGAATATCACATATTTGTCGGCAACAGCCAATATCAGGATAGTCAACAAACTCATCACAGAAATGATGATTATATCTTGAGTAATGCGGTTGCTGCTTCTGAATCTGCCTTGTTCTTTTTGCTTATCCATTAATCACTGATTCTTTCATCTATTGAGATTGAAACCAATCTGTTTGTTTGGCCCAAAATATATTTTCGGATTAAGTTATAACATCTAATTATAATAATAACAAAAAAAACACAAATTTGTGCGAATTTCTGAAGTTTAGCTGAAAATTGTTTGAAATTATCGGCTGAGATTCTGACCGTGAAGTGCTTTATACCGGCAGAAAATTCAGTTCTCACTAATTTTTCAAACTTTGTACCCTAATTGTCCGTCTACTTGTCATTATTATAGTGCCGAGACAATATTCATAATTATCGGCAGTATTTGTGATTCAACAGCAACCAACGGAGAGAATAGTGAAATTATTTATAACGACAATCATTTTTGCCATGCTTGCAACTTTAAGCACTCAGGCACAGTATATACCGCATCCTTATAACTTAGATTTTGAACGCGGTAATCCCGGCACATTGCCAGAAGGTTGGTCCGTCGAGCCGACCAGCGCGAAGAAAGGATACAAAGCAACGGTCAGTAATCAGGAATTTAAAACCGGCACTCAGTCTCTGGAGTTTAGCTATTTGGAAGACGAAGATGATCTGACAGGATCGATGTTCCAACGAATTGACGCCAAGCAATATCGCGGCAAAACAATTGTGTTCCGTGCTGCTGTCAAGGCTGACGTTTTCTCAAACGGCGGGCAGGCTTTTCTATATCTAATATCAGATATCCCCAAACGATACGGGGGAGAGCCGGATGAATTTACTTCTGAAGGGATTGTCGGAGATTGGGAATATTATCAAATAGTCTGCGAAATAAGTGCTGTCAGTGATTATATTATTTTTGGCGCAGGACTGACCGGTGCAGGCAAGGTTTATATAGATGATATCAGTTTCGAAATAGATACAAAAGACAGTGAATCTTATTTCACGGCTCCTGAGCCGATCAGCAAACGAAGTATGGAAAACATTAGTGCCTTTGCAAAAATGGCAGGTTATGTGCGATATTTCTATCCCGGAACTGATGCGATAATTGATTGGGATCGTTTCATTACAAACGGCATTGAATATGTCGAAGGTGCCAAAAACACTAAAAATCTTGCTAAAATCATGAACGATCTCTTTTGTCCGGTTGCTCCCGGCTTGGAAATATACAAGGGTAAACCGAAGAAAAAATCAAAGAAAGTAAATGTAAGACCAAAAGAAGCAGTAGGCGATTATGTACTTGCTTGTCGCCACGACGGCCCGGCTCTTGACGGAAATTACAAAGATTTTTCAAGCTCGATCATGAATCTCTATGAACCTACTAGATTGAGAGAAGGATCAGTAATTCAAATCGCTTCAGGCGAAGAATTAGCAGGCAAAGATATCGTGCTTTCTGCTCGTATCTTGAATAAAACAGATGATGATCTCTCCAGCGAGCCGCAAATGTTTGTACAAATCGACGGAGCAAAGGGAACCAAACCCGACCTGTATTTGTTGGAAACTAAGGTTGCAAAGTCAAGAAAATGGAAAACGTATTCTCTTGAAATAAAAGCAAGGGCAGACGCTCGAATAATTCGTACAGCTTTGGTTCTGGTTGGCGAAGGCAAGGCTCTTTTCGATGATGTCAAATTAACAATAAAAGCGGACTCTGTTGATAATAAAAATTATATAAGACATCAGGGTTTTGAGGAATACGAGCTCGGTTCGCTGACTTTGGGCTGGAAAATGCAAAATTCCGCGATTGCAGCGGGGTACAAAGCTGAAATCGTTCCAAAAGGCTACAGATCTAAAAAATGCTTGAGTATCTCAGCTTCAACTGAGAATAAAATCAAAGTTATCAAAAATAATGAAGTATACAGCCGAAAACTAAACGGCGGTATATCATTCAGCATGCCGCTGACATTGTATATGGACAGTGTCCGTACTTTGCCCTATCCGTACGGATGTGCTGAACTTCAGAATGTTAAGCCGAAAGATTTTGTTATGTCCGGCAGCGATCGTTCCTCACGATTGGCAATTGTAGCAATTGTTTGGAATCTGTTCAAGCACTTCGGTCTCAATGACAACAAAGCAAAAGTATGGGACAGGGCTCTTAAATATGCTTTGCAGGATGCAGCTATATGCAAAAATGACGATCAGTTCTTGGAAATTCTCGAATTGCTGACTGTTGAAGTCAATGACGGACAGTCCAGAGCATGGAAGAGCAAGGATCGAGTGCTGTTTTCATATCCTTTCAATTGGATATATCTTGATAAAAAAGTATACATCAACAAAACCGCTGCAGATTTCACTGAGTTTTCTCCCGGCGACCAAGTATTATCAATCGACGGTATTTCAGTTAAAAGCGCGCTCAAAGAGTTTTCCGCATCTGTGTCTGCTGTCAGAACCGCAACTCGCTACAAGGCAACACTTGAAAAAATAAGACTCGGAAATAAAGGCGACGAAATAAAATTGAAAATCAGAACTACATCCGGTAAAACTAAAAAAGTAACAGTCCGGAGAACATATCCGCCGGCTGATCTTGTGCCGTTCAAATATGACAGATTCTCGGAAAAAGCGCCGGGTATATTTTATGCTAATCTGACACAGATGAATGATCGAGGAATCAAATTAATAGTAAAAGATCTTGTTGACGCTAAGGGGATTATCTTTGATTTAAGAGGCAGTTCTCGTGTCAGTCCCGAATTCCTCGGACTCTTCGCTGATGAATCTTTAGACGGCCCGGAAATCAGTATTCCGATTTATATGATGCCGGATCACAACATGATTTCATATAAAACTATTAATAAACTGATCAGTGCGAAAAATCCAAAATTAGATATTAAAGTTGTATTTCTCGCTGATGAAAATACAAT
>JAQIDA010000167.1 GCA_027858275.1 Candidatus Kapaibacterium sp.
ATTCCGCGGAATTCTTTTTCAAGCCTTACTGGAACGTTTCGGTATTGTAATTTCCGTAAGTATTGGCAGTGTTATTTTCGGTTTGATTCATGTTGTTAATGAGTCATTCACGTTTTTCGCTTTGCTAAATATCATTCTTGCAGGCGTCCTCCTTTCAATGATGTATATCAGAACTCGTTCATTGTGGCTGCCAATCTCATTTCATTTTTTCTGGAATCTTGGACAGGCAACCATATTAAACAACTACGTTAGCGGCATTTACTTTGATATTCCGGTCAGCACATTGAATCTATATGATCTTCCGGTATGGCTCTTCGGAGGATATTTCGGGATTGAAGCCGGATTTATTACGACGTTTTTGTTAATAGTGATGATTCCAATTTTGCCTAAATTCACTGATGTCTCACCTCAAATGTCGGCTTATTATTTCAAACAACGCTATGAAGAATCGAAATTAAGAGAGAAAAAGGCAGCATAAATATGATTCGAAAAATTAAATATTTTCTGATTTTGAGCAGTTTATTTGCAATTGTCTCCGTTTCAGAGACTTCTGCTCAATGGTCGATTATGAAATCCGACGCAGATAGTCTGATGCTCAAAGGCTCATATTATATATATAATGTTCAATTTGACAGTGCCTCAGCATGTTTCAAGGAATTCCAACGCAGATACCCTGATGAACCTGCCGGTTACTTCTTAGAAGCAATGATCGACTGGTGGCAAATCACAATTCATCGAGAAACAAATCGTTTTGATAAGGGCTTCCTCAGAAAAATTGATAAAGTCGTAGACATCTGCGACGGTATCCTCGAAGAGAATGAACATGACTTAAACGCACACTTTTTCAAAGGGGGCGCGCTTGGTTATAGAGGTCGCTACCATGCTGTAAGAGAAAATTGGTTTTCGGCAGCTTCTGACGGTAAAACAGGTTTTGACATTCTTTACAAATGCTATGAAGTTGCCCCGAATAATCATGATATTATGCTCGGCACGGGAATATATAATTATTTTGCCGATGCAATACCCGACAAATATCCTTTTATTAAGCCCTTGACTCTGTTCTTACCTAAAGGAGATAAAAAGATAGGGCTGCTACAGTTACACGCCTCAGCTAAGATGGCGAGATATACCTCCGTTGAGGCAAAAGTTGTTCTTTTGCAATTATATTATTCATTTGAGAAAAACTATCGCAAAGCTTTGCCTATAGTTGAAGAACTGCATAATGCTTATCCGAGTAATCCATATTTCCACCGTTATCTCGGCAGATGCTATGTAACAACTTCTAATCAGGCTAAATGGGAAGCTACTTGGCGAGAAGTTGTCAAAAGATGTATCAGAAAAGAAAAAGGATACGAAAGAGTTACAGCCCGCGAGGGTTTGTACTATATCGGTCTTTCGCTTCTGTATAAGAAAGATTACAGAACCGCGCTTAAATACTTCAAAAAATGTGAAGAAGCCAGTTCGTTTGTAGACGACGATCCGTCAGGTTTCAGAGTCAATGCCAATCTGTATCTCGGCAAGATATACGACAAACTGGGTAAAAGAAAATACGCGAAAAGAAAATATGAGAAAGTGCTGGATTGGGACGATTATAAAGGCTCCCACAATGCCGCAGAAAAATATTTGAAGAAAGCGTTTGGGAAGTAAATTATCTACTACTCAACCACCGGATTAATCCGGCGGTTGAGTAAGCGACGACACACACAACATATTTGTGATCTATATTGTTAAACCATAATAATTTAAATATGACTAAAATTCTACTGTCAATCATAGTCCTAATCTCAATATGCTCTGTAAACACCCCCGCTCTCGGTATGAACAATTCAAAAATCAAGCTTGGTATTGATGTATTGATTGAATCGAATTTCGAACAGCTCAAAGGAATGCGAGTTGCTTTGTTAACCAATCACGCCGGACGAACCGGCAGCGGCGAGCTGACAATTGAAGCCTTCCTTAACACGAACAGCTGTACGATTACCACTCTGCTTACTCCGGAACACGGCTTTTATACAACAGTCCCGGCAGGTGACCATGTCAAGAACGATGAATTATTCAATCTGCCCGCGATATCTTTGTACGGGGCAAATCGTCGACCAAAACATAAGCATTTAGAGAGTTGTGACGTTGTCGTTATTGATCTTCAAGATATTGGGATTCGCTCTTATACTTATATCAGCACTATGTATAAGACTATGGATGCTTGTGCCGATTTCGGGAAAAAAGTAATTATCCTTGATCGCCCCAATCCGCTCGGCGGAATGATTGTTGACGGAAACACTGTTGAACCGGGCAAAGAAACTTTTGTCGGGATCATACCGGTTTCTTATATACATGGTTGTACAGTCGGCGAACTCGCAAAAATGATTAATAACGAAGGCTGGCTGCCTAAGGACTATGACGGAAATTCAAGACAATGTGATCTGACCGTAATAAAAATGGAAAAATGGGAACGTTGGATGGCTTGGGAAGATACAGGATTGCTCTGGTTTCCGACTTCGCCTCACATCCCTACAGTCAACGCCGTTCGGGGCGCGGCGATGCTTGGTATTGTCGGTGAACTCAGCGTGACAAGCATCGGAATCGGTACGACTCTCCCCTTTCAATATATTGGTTCTCCGTATATCAAACCGGAATTAGTCGAAAAAGAATTGAAACAGCTTTCTTATCAGGGTGTGAATCTTGTTCCGGTGCGCTATCGTCCTTTCTACGGGATGTACAGAGGCAAAGATTGTAACGGTTGGCTCTTATCCTTCCCTTTGGATAATTTATTCGCCCCATATACAACAGGTTTAGAAATAATGCTTGCTTACAGAAAAGCGTACCCAAAGTATTTTACATCTAAAAACATCAAGAAGAATTCGAGAATTATGTTCCAAAAAGTAACAGGAACGGCTGATTTATTCAAGGCATTGATGGACGGCGGTTCGGATGAAGAAGTTATGCGACTGGCAAGAAAAGGAATCGAAGATTATTTGCCGATTCGTGAGAATTATCTCTTGTATTGATTTATACATTTTTTGTAGGTATTTCTATGTGCGGAAGATTTGCTCTAAGCGCAAAAACATCATCAATAGAAGCACTTGTTCCCGGACTTCATATTCACGAAGACCTCGAACCGAGATACAACATCGCCCCTACTCAAAATATTGCGGCTGTGACGGGTGCCGATCCGACTGTTCCGGCTCATTTGAGATGGGGTTTGATCCCGTCATGGGCAAAAGACAAAAACATCGCTGTTAAGATGATCAACGCTCGTGCTGAAACTCTTGGAGAAAAGCCTGCTTTCAGAAACTTGTTGAAACGTCGCCGTTGTCTGATTTTCGCGGACGGTTATTATGAATGGCGCAAATATGAAGGACAAAAACGCAAGATTCCATTTTATTTTAAAATGAAATCCGGCGAACCTTTCACATTTGCCGGACTATGGGATGTTTGGAAAAACAACGAACAGGGTTTATTCGATGATTTTGAGGACGGAACAGCTCCTGTGATTAGCTCTGCCACTAATATAACAACTTCTCCAAACGAATTAACATCGAAATTTCACAACAGAATGCCTGCGATAATTCTGCCTACAGACAGAGAACTGTGGCTCTCGGATGAAGAGGATATCAACTATATTTCTGAAAGTTTGCGTCCTTATCCTGAAGAAGAAATGGAAACATACGAAGTTTCTTCTATTGTTAACAACGCGTTTAATGATAATGCTGCTTGCACTGTTCCGTTTAACACAATTTAACATAAGATTCTTTTGTAGTTTTCATTTAAAACATTATATTGTTCCCGGTCATTTGATTGAATTTTCACGGTGCTCACACAAGTTCTGTGCAAGAAGAATATCCGTATAATTAATTATATAGTAATGAAATCGAAAAGTCCTAAATATGAAGATTATCAGTTGGAATATAAACGGTTACAGATCTGTCAGCGGGCAGAATCCTAGCAAACGTTTTGGCAAAATCACTCAAGAAAATAAATTGTTTAAGTTTATTGAGGATGTTGATCCGGACATTATTTGCATGCAGGAAACGAAAGCGGATGTCAGTCAGATAAATGAAGAACTGCGCAGTCCGAAAGGCTATCACGACTTTTGGCATTCAGCAACATCTAAAAAAGGCTATAGCGGAGTGCTTATCTTTTCAAAAAAAGAACCTGTTTCAGTTAACTACAAACTCGGTATTGAGAAATTCGACGTCGAAGGTAGAATAATTGAAGCAGAGTTCGGGGACTTCATCCTGTTCAATGTTTACTTTCCCAAAGGATATGCTGACAATGAAAGATTAGATTATAAAATGGAATTTTACGACAAATTCTTCAAACATTGTGATAATCTTCGGGCACAGGGGAAAAAATTGATCGTTTGCGGTGACTATAATACCGCCCACAAAGAAATAGATCTTGCTCGTCCAAAGACAAACACAAAAACATCAGGATTCATGCCTCTTGAGCGAGAAGCACTTGATAATATCGTTGAATCCGGTTACACTGATTGTTTCCGTCATATTTGCAATGAGCCTGATCACTATTCTTGGTGGAGTCAACGCGGCAGAGCTCGCGAGAATAATGTAGGCTGGAGAATTGACTATCACTTTGTCAGCAATGATCTTTTGTCTTCGGTAACTGATGCCTATCACTTACCTGAAACACTCGGCTCTGATCATTGTCCGATTGTTTTGGAATTAGATATTTAAGTCATCATGTTTTTATTGATTATAAGCCGTCACATTTGCATGCCGAACACCTAACGACAAAACCCCTACAACGTAGTGTTGCAGGGGTTATAGTCTCATGTTCGTACTCGGAGTGGGACTTGAACCCACACGACCTTGCGGCCACAGGATTTTAAGTCCTGAGCGTCTACCAATTCCGCCATCCGAGCAGAAAAAACAAACTTACGCAATGATTTATTTATACGCAAGAAGAAAATGAGTCACGTTCGACAGAAACCGGGATCTCCTGATTTAAGTCCTTGTAATAGAAATGAAAAAATAAATTATACTTTAGATTAAACCTTTATCGTACTTCAATCGTCAAAAATATGAGACGGTTCGCGTTAAATAGACTGTCACAAAATTTTTTGAAACATATAGCTTCGCGGTCTCGTCTAATAAGTAAAAAAGGAGATATATTATGAAAAAGAACCTAAAACTCGCAACAATGATCTTAGCAGCAGCATTAACTGTCACAAGCTGTGCTTCAACATCATCAAATGATTATTACGGATACAACAATACCCCTGTTGCCGGTTATGATAATCAAGGATATGCCGGCAGCGGTCAACTTGTTGATCAGCAAAACGACAATGACGGTTGGTCAAACCCTTTGTCGGAAAACTACGATCAGGCAAACTATCAATCTGAAGGCCAATATGAAAATCAGGCTGTTTATTATAATGTGAGCTCTCCAATGTATGTTCCTGTTATAATACCTTGGTGGCATAGATATAACGACTGGTTATACAGCCCCGGATTTTCAATATATGCTTCATATCATCGCGGTTGGTACGCCGGATACAACTGGTATTCCCCATATTATGATTATCATCCTTATTATGGATGGAGTTGGCCGCACAGAAATTATTACGGCGGTTATTACGGACATCACTATAATGATTGGTATTACAGAGGACACAACAGTTGGTGGCATCAGCCGAGATACGGCTATAGTCATAACAGATATGCATCGTCTCGTCCGCGTTCAGTAAGAAGGTTCGGTCCAAGTCGTGGAAGCGTCTCTGATTACAACCGCAACAGTCGCCGCTCTACAGTAGCAAGCTCAAGGTACGCGTCAAATACGAGAAGGTCGCAGGATGCTTCGTCAAGAGCGTCATTAAGAAGTTCTGTTTCATCGAGATCAGCAGCATCTCCCTCGTCAGTATCTACGCGGAGTTCAAGATTGCCCTCAAACATGAGCACAAATTCGACAAGATCATCTCGCAATACGGGAACAGTAAATTCAACTCGTTCATCGAGGTCGTCAGCGGCAAATAACAGTACGTATACGAGAAGCAACAGAGCGTCAAGCACGAATTCAAAAGCTTCAGGATCAACAAGTAGTTCCGGGAGAAAATCAAGAAGCAGTATATACAGAGCAACGAAACCGAGTTCATCCGCGAGATCTTCTCGGTCAAATGTTTCAAACAGATCATCCGGCAGTTCGTCGCCTACGTATAAATCTAACAGAAGCAGCAGCTCATCCAAATATAGATCGAGCGGCTCTTCGAGCAGACCGTCTGTAAAAAGAAAATCAAGTTCCGGTTCTTCTTCTCCTTCATACAGAAGTTCAGGATCATCAAGCAGATCGTCCGGTTCAAAGGCACGAAGCAGTTCTCGTTCATCAGGCAGATCGTCCGGTTCAAGTGCTCGAAGCAGTTCACGCTCATCGGGCAGTAGATCCTCGGGTTCAAGATCGTCATCGTCAAGAAGTAAATCGTCAAGACGTTCAAGATAAAAATAGATCAAAGGTTTCCTATTATGAAAAAGAATATTATTCTTACGGCTATCGTTTTGTTTGTGCTGTCCTTATCTTCAGCTCATGCCCAGTTCATTGAAGACGCTCTGCGTTACAGCAGAACCCCGGCTTATTCTACTGCACGGGCCGGTGGCCTCGGCGTAGCTTATCACGGAGTCTCGGACGACTTAGCCGCTATACAATTCAATCCCGCAGGATTGTCCCTTATACCCAAGTCAGAATTTTCTGTTGGTTTTGGTTTTAGAAAAAACACTACTGAAACCGATTTTTTAGGGAATACTCAGTCTTTTAAATCTAATGACG
>JAQIDA010000195.1 GCA_027858275.1 Candidatus Kapaibacterium sp.
AAGCATAGTAAGCGGAAAAGTGTTCCCGTTTTCAGAAGATTATTTTTCAGATGTGTCGACTACGGTCACCGGTCTTGAAATCAGTTCCGCAATTCCAGATAATAATCCTTTTGTGTTTGATTCACTTGATATAAAATTGGGATATAAAAACAAGCGCTTGAGTGTTTCTGTTCCTGATAAGTTTGTCAACATGATTGAGTCAGTAAGCATATACAGTCGTCTGTTAGATATTTTGGGAAATATGGTTAAAGTCGGCGATTCTAACTCATGGGAATATGAAGATGACATTCAAATCAAAGAAAATGAAATATTTTCTCTGAATATAGAGATTAAGAATAAATCAGGACAACGTAGAGATTTATCACGCACCGTATTCGTATCACCTGATAATGATTCAAGTGCTGAGAAGTGATCCACGTAAAGAGAGTAGACTTGCCGGACTCAACTTTCTTCAGCGGAATCAATCTTCTTAAATGCGTGCTGAAATGTCAGACACCGAAGACTTCCAACAACAAGGGGTTGCAACCCCTTGTTGATAGTTGCGAGCTCTCCGATTGGCTCCACTTTCTTCTGCGGAGTCAACATCACCCCACAACCCTCAAAATCTCCTCAACTTGCCCCTCATAAGAAAAGACCTTAGCGGCACGGGCGCATTCGGATTTATAAGCGGCATAATTCTCCGGCTCAAGCATCCGAGCAATCGCCTCGGCAATCGCTTGCGGCGAAGAATCCTGAGCAATCAGCTTCCCGTAGGGATAGTCCTCGATAACCTTGCGCATAGCAGGGAGATCGCTGACCAAGGGCGGCACAGCCGCCATACAGCTCTCAAACAATTTGTTCGGCAATGCCAATTTATAGCTTAAAGAAATTGCTTCGATAAAAACTATCGCAATATCAGCTGAACAGGAGACAGCGTGAAGTTCGTCATAAGGAGCTTGACCGTAGAAGAAGACTCGGTCGGAGACTCCGGCTTTGCGGGCATGTTCTTCAGCTGTGGCTCTGTACGGGCCTTCGCCAAGAATGCAGAAAACGAAATCTTCATTGAATTTCAGCGATTCGATCACGGGAATAAGTCCCCGTCCGGCAAGCAGAACACCCTGATACGCTAAAATCTTTTTATTCGCCGGAATATTGAAATGTCCCCGCAGAAAGTCGGATTCAACCGGCTCTTTATAAGGCGGCAGATTCATAATCACATCATAAGGAATATTCTTTTTGAAATGCCCCTTGAGATACTCGGCGTCCATTTCTCCCGAAACAACAATTTGATCAACATGCTTAACCAAACTTTTCTCGAAAGCAGTTTGGAGCTTCTGCTTCATAGGATTGGATGACAATGAACCCACGGCGGAATATATCTCGCGTGAATCATAAATAAGTTTGACGGACCGGCTCTTCGCCAATTTCTTCGCTGCGTACAAAGCATATAAATCGCAAGCCCAATAGGCTTGTGCAGGAACAGAATTTTTGAATAATTGCGATTCGCGAGTGAAACGGATGAGGTGTTGAACAGCTCGACCGGATTTGCGCTTTTCTGTAGGGAACAGGATAATGTTTTCTTCGGCGAGTTGCTTTTTGTCGGCCTCGCTGCCTACCGCTATCGCACAAATTTTCTTGTTGTTTTGCACTAAAACCCGCAGCATATTGAGCGTTCGCGCGTCGGTCATTAGCTCCGAGCTGCTGACAAAGCATATATCAAATTTTTCAATATGTCGCTTGTCATTCACGGCGGATCAATCTTTCAATCCGAGATGGAAAGTCGAGCGAAGTATACCGCGCGAATCAAAACGCTCCTTGAAGTAAATCAAATTGAGTGACGGAGTCATCGGATCTTCCGCCGAAGTATCCTGCGAAACACCAATATCCACCCACTGATAACCCTCTTCATAAGCGGCGCGGATAGTTTCGTGCATTATCAAGTAAACGGGTTTCAGATGCTCATATTCATACAGGAGCATATTATAGAAGCAAAGTACAACCTTCTCGTTGCAGAAAAAGAGCCAAGATCCGGCAATCGGTTTGTCCTCATAATAGACCATATTCAGACGCACTTTGTCGGGCATCAAGTCACGCAGCTTGAGCATATCTTCCAAACTGTGAGTCGGTTTGATATTATGTCGCGCTTTGTTCTCAATCAGAATCTTATTAAACGATTCATAATCATCACTTTCGCGAATACTCAGCTTGCCTTCGCGCAGAATTTTCCTGACAGACTTACGAGCTGTTTTGTCATAATGCTTCAAAAAATCATCGCCGTGTTTCATCTCAATAGCGTGAGATATATAGTGCAGTTCAAAATCAAATTTCCTGTAAAGCATGGCATATTCAATATGCTGAGCGTAATTGATTGAATAAACAAGGGGAGGAGGGATCAGATAAATATCATCAAAATCGTTTTCTCGGAAATGCGCAACTACAGCATCCAGAATCTGAAGCGACAACTCAAAACTAATATCATCGGTTACTATCGAACCATAACTCGCGCCCATTGGAGACCAGAATTCCTTGCCGTCCTTCTTAGTCCCGCCCGGCAAAACGCCGACAAGTTTTTCCCCGCGACGAATCATCAGATGATAAAAGGGAAATCGACCGTCCGGATGATAATCCAAAAAAGCCTGCTTATGGAACATCGTTCCGTTATTAGAATTCTCAACGAAATCTTCCCATTCCGCTTTGTTTTCCGGCACATATTTGTGAACTGTTATCTTATCCATATTCTCATATTCCAATTGTCATTAATCCGAGACAAAATTAAGTATAAATAATCGAATAAACAGCCTTTTTAATGAATTGATTTATTGTTTCATTTTCTTTTTTTTTCATCAGTGAGCTTTAGAATCTTATCAAAATCACTATCAACAAAATTATTTTGTTCGGAGCGTATCTTGTCAAATTTTGTGTATTCATCATTTGCGGTTTCTAATGCGACTTTGTGGGAAATTTTCCCTACGTGATTCAAAATATCACGATCATTAATACTCATAAACGCATCAAGTTTCTTTGACCAATCTTTCATATTCATGGGAACTCGCCGCATTGCCTGCCCCTGCGCGAATATCAAATATTGTTCAACAAGATTATTAAGAGCCGACAGCTCTTCTTCTGAAAGATAATTCTTTGCGATTGATATGTCTTGTTTTCTCGGTTTAGTCCCTCTGTAGTTTGTCAATCCCATATTGGTGTTATCCGAATTTGCTCGGGAATGAATGATTTCCGCCGCGGTTTTGCCTGTTATCGCCCAATGCATCTTGTTTTGAACAGTTTTAAAGAAATTTATACTGACATCAAGTGTAGGATCATAATCTATACTTGTCGCGTAAATATCCGTTATCTTTTGATAAAACCGGCGTTCGGAAGTGCGGATATCTTGAATACGACGAGTTAGTTCTTCAAAGTAATCAAACGGAAGATCCGGATTTTTGAGTCTCTCATCGTCTAAAGCAAATCCCTTGATAATATATTCTCTCAGTCTCTCGGTTGCCCAAATACGAAAACGAGTAGCGATATGACTTTTTACTCGATACCCAACAGAAATAATCATATCTAAATTATAATAATCGAGAGTTCTTTTTACTTCTCGATTGCCCTCTTTTCGAACAGTCAAGTATTTCTTGACAGTTGCTTGTGGGAGCAGTTCTCGTTCTTCATACACATTTATAATATGAAGACTTATATTCTGTTTTGTAGTTTGAAACAGATCGGCCATATTCTGCTGAGTAAGCCACACGGATTCTTCAGACAGCTTCACATCAATCTTGATAACGCCGTCTTCCGCCTGATAGACTAAAAACTGTCCTTTAGAATTTATGTTTTCATAATCGTCTGTCATGGTTCTTTCTTTGTCTTTTCAAACAGAAATATTTTCTTACTCTTACTCTCCTCCTGTCCTAGGAGGAGTACCCGAAGGGGGAGGTGGTTCTTATCTTCTATTTCATGTACAGACGACCAATTTGGGCGTCTCAGTACGATGCACCCGTATTTGTGATATGTGAGACGCCCAAATTGGGCGTCTGTACACAAGCAGGTTCTTTTCCTATTCTCCACATACCCTATCTCGCCAAAATCATCTTCCCGCTTTCGATCATATTCCCGATCGAAACAGTATAATAGTACATACCAATCGGAAGATCATTCGCCTCAAATATTGCACTGTGTTGTCCGGGATTTTGGAATCCATCGTCCATAGTTCTGATTTTTTCGCCGCGAGCGTTGTATATATTGATTGTTACGGCTGTCGGAGCGAGGAGATTGTAATTAATTGTCGTTGAGTTTGAAAATGGGTTTGGGTGTATGGAGGAAATGTTGTTGAGAGCAGTTTCTTCAACGGCATCTGTTTTTGATATTGAGAAGAAGGAATCGGAGACGTCGCTGATTCCTAAATTCCATATTCTGATGGTCCCGTCATCGCTGCCGCTTGCTAGTTTGTCGCCGTCAGGGCTGTAGTTTAAACTATTAACATATGATGTATGTCCCGGAAGTGAGCGTAATTCATCTCCCGTATTAGCGTCCCAAATTTTGATAATATTGTCGGCAGCCCCGCTTGCCAGTTTGTTTCCGTCAGGGCTGTAACTTAAACTCACAACATAATACGAATGCCCCCGGAGGACTCTTTTTGCCGATCCCGTAGAGGCGTCCCATATAATGACAGTTTCCCAACTCCCGCTTGCTACTTTCCTGCCGTCGGGGCTGTAACATACACTCCAAACATAACAACAACCGGGACTATAAGACTTGTGCCCCGGGAGAGTTCTTATTTCCGCTCCAGTATTAGCGTCCCATATCTTGATAACCGCGTCAATACTTCCGCTTGCAATCCTACTGCCGTCAGGGCTGTAATATATACTTTTAACATCATCCGAATGCCCAGAGAGTGTTCTTATTTCCGTCCCCGTATAGGCGTCCCATATCTTGATTGTCCTGTCATAACTTCCGCTTGCGATTCTGCTGCCGTCCGGGCTGTAACATACACCTTCAACCCGAGCAGTATGCCCTGAGAGGGTTCTTATTTCCACTCCAGTAAAGGCATCCCATATCTTGATAGCCGCGTCGCCACCTCCGCTAGCGATTGTACTGCCGTCCGGGCTGTAACATACACTCTTAACCCAACTCGAATGCCCTGAGATGGTTCTTATTTCCGTTCCCGAATTTGCGTTCCATATCTTGATTGTCTTGTCGCCATTTCCGCTAGCGATTGTACTGCCGTCGGGGCTGTAACATACACTGTAAACTTGAGCCGTATGCCCTGAAAGGGTTCTTACTTCAGCTCCCGTATAGGCGTCCCATATCTTGATTGTATTGTCATCACTCCCGCTCGCGATTCTGCTGCCGTCCGGGCTGTAACATACACTCTTAATCCACCTCGAATGTCCTGAGAGCGTTTTTATTTCCGCTCCCGTATTAGCGTTCCATATCTTGATTGTTTCGTCATTACCTCCGCTAGCTATTCTGCTGCCGTCCGGGTTGAAACATACACTCCGAACATAATACGAGAGTCCTGAGAGGGTGCTTATTTCAGCTCCGGTATTAGCGTTCCATATCTTGACTGTCCTGTCATCACTTCCGCTTGCGATTCTGCTGCCGTCCGGGCTGAAACATACACTCCGAACATTATCCGAGTGTCCTGAGAGGGTTCTTATTTCCACTCCCGTACCGGCATCCCATATCTTGATTGTATTGTCACCGCCTCCGTTTGCTATTCTGCTGCCGTCAGGGCTGTAACATACACTACTAACCCAACTCGAATGCCCGGAGAGCGTTTTTATTATAGATCCTGTATCGGCGTTCCATATCTTGATTGTCTGGTCATCACTTCCGCTTGCGATTCTGCTGCCGTCCGGGCTGAAACATACACTACTAACCCACTCCGAATGCCCTGAGAGGGTTCTTATTTCCGCTCCGGTAAAGGCGTCCCATATCTTGATTGTATTGTCATCACTCCCGCTTGCGATTCTGCTTCCGTCCGGACTGAAGACGATACTACTCACATACCCTGTTTTTTCTCTGATAGCCAATATTGTGTCAGCAGTCGCAATATCCCAAATAAATATACCGCCCCCGCCGCAGGAAGCAAGTTTTGTACCGTCCGGACTATAAATGACTTGTCTAAGTCTCCCCAATCCAAGAATAATAACACCATCATCTTCTGAATCATTTACCGAAGCCTTAATCAGGCAACTGTCACTCAACGAATTCGGAATATCCTTCCATTCATGCTCAAATCCGGTGGCGCTTTCCGTGATTGTTGTCCAATCGTGAACGCCGTCTGTGGAATATTCCAAAGTGACTTCATCTTCAAAAGCGCAGCCTTCCCATGTGATTGTTTTGTCAGTTCCGATTCCAAATTTCTCCCCTCCGTTTGGGTGTGTGATTTTGAAATCAGAGCTTTGGGTTTTGTTGCCTTTGGAATCATTATGATCATTTGCAAATAATGACAATGATTGCGCTGAATAAAAATAAACCGCAAGAAATAGGATAAATGTTCTGATAATAAGTATTCGAGTTTTCATGTTGATGCCTTTGATATATTTATGTGAGAATTTAAGTGTCGGCTATCCAAAACAGAGTTTTTTGGACAAGCTTAGTATTAGCAATATCTTAGTGCGATCTTGGAAAACAATATATGAAATTATTTGATGAAATGTAAGTGATTTTGGGACTAAATGCCTGTTTAGGAAGGAATAAATCATTTCTACCGTCTGATTTTCTGTACACTGTCAGGCATTTCTGACGCTTTTTGGTCTTATAATGATGATTTCAGAGAGAGGACAGATAAAAATGAAGGCATAGAAAAAAACAAAGTTCTAACTCTCCTCCTTTTCCAAGGAGGAGTACCCGAAGGGGGAGGTGGTTCTTGTCTTATTCTTTCGTGCTTAGACGCCCAAATTGGTCGTCTCTACGAATGATTAATTTGTTTGTGTTGTAGAGCCGACCAATTTGAGCATCTTCTTATAAGTGCTTTCTCAGTTCAAACTGCCGCCGCAACTTTCCCAATCTCAAAAACCACTTCCAAAGCTTGTGGTGAAATCTCAACGATAAAGCCGCGCTTGCCGCCGTTAATATAAATCTTTTCAAGAGCGAAAATTGATTCTTCGGCGTAGACGGGCATTTCCTTTTTTGTGCCGAAGGGACTTGTGCCGCCAAATTGGTATCCCGTCTGCTTCTGAGCTTTAGCGGCATCGCAGGGGACGACTGTTTTCGATCCTATTATCCGCCCCAGTTCTTTGGTTGAGACTTCTTTGTCGCCGTGCATGAGTACAACGATAGTTTTGCCGCCGTCGATATCCATAATGAGGGTTTTTATTACGGCGTGCTCGTCAACTTTCAGCTCATCCGCTGTTTGTTTTGTGCCGCCCTTTTCGTTGTAATCGTAGATATGGGCTTCGAAGTCAATCTTTTTGCCGCGGAGCACTCTGATCGCAGGCGTAACCGGTATTTTGTTCTTCCCCAAAATCAGCCCAAGTTTTTGAGGTATTTATCAACCATAACATTCCATTCAGGAATTTCAATACCCAACGCGTCGGAAATCTTTTTGTTGCTCATAGCTGAATAAGGCGGTCGCGGAGCTTTCAGATTAAACGAATCTTTGCTGACAGGCACAAGCGTATTCGACAATCCCATCGTTTTCACAATCTGCTCAGCCCACTGAAAACGTGTGCAATAGCCTGAATTAGTCAGATGATATATACCGCGCAGATTCTTTTCAATTGCCTGCATAGTAACATCAACTACTGTTTCAACCGAAGTCGGAACGGATGTTTCATCATTGGCAATTTTCAATTCCTGATTTTCTTTGGCCCAACCCAAGAACTTATGAATGAAATTCTGAGTGCCTTTTCCATAAATCCAACTGAGGCGGAACACCAAGTAATCATCGCATATTTCGCGGACATTCGCTTCGCCGGCGAGTTTGCTTTTGCCGTACTGACCGAGAGGATTGCATCTGTCGATTTCCTCATATTGAGCAAAATCCATTTTTCCGTCGAACACGTAATCACTGGAATAATGAACCATCAGAACGCCGTTCTCAGCACAAACTTCCGCCATATATTCCACAGCGTCGGCGTTCGCTACAAATGCAGGCTCAGCGAATTCTTCAGCTTTGTCAACCATATTATAAGCCGCGCAATTTATCAAGACGTCCGGTTTTTCCTCTTTGACGGTATGCACGACAACAGATCTGTCAGTAACATCTTTTTCGTCAATATCATAAGCCGTGAAAGTATGATCCGTGTTTTTCAGTCTGTCGACAAATTCGCTGCCGAGCTGTCCCTTGCTTCCGAATATAATAAATTTCATTTTTGGTCTTTATTTTTGATTAAGTTTCTATTTAATATCTGCATTTTCTTCAATCTTCAAAATCACATGGTCAGCAATCAACGCTGTCTGTTTTATCACTTAGTCTTCTTCACTCGGTAAATCTGAGTATTGATCTCGTATTTGCGGATTTTGTTGTGCAAAGTTTCGCGACTGATTCCGAGCTGAGCCGCAGATTTGCTGACGTTTCCGTTACATCTTTCGAGTGTTGCTTCGATTTTCTTTTTATCGACTCTCGCCAAATCTTCCTTCAATGTCTTGTTCTTCGAGATAAAGGCATCAACTGTCCCGCCCTTTTGTCCTTCTTCCGAACCTGAGACCAAAATTACTCTGTGCAAGTCAGATATTTCTATTTCCGTAGTCTGGGCTGTTTGAAGAACGACTCTAAGGCAACTTGTTAATTCTCTGACATTTCCCGGCCATTTCTGTTCTTGCAAAAAAGAAATTGAGGAAGGCGAAAAGAATTTATTGTCATCAAAAGACTTGTTATGTTTCTTGCAATAATACTCGACTATGTCCGGAATATCTTCTAATCTGTCTCGCAACGGTGAAATGTGTATTTCGCATTCTCGGAGTCGATGATAAAGCTGCTCACGGAATCTTGATTCGTTCATAGCTTTCAGCAGATCGCGGTCAGTAGCCGAAACAAAACGAACATCAAGATCTTCTGATTCCGTTGAACCGACTTTACGGATTTTTTTCTCTTCAATCGGAATGAATAAGTTCGATTGTAATTCTAAGGACAGATCACCAATTTCATCGAGAAAAAGAGTTCCCTTGTTCGCCTGACGGAACATTCCCTTTTTGGTTTCCGTTGCTCCGGAGAACGATCCTTTGTTATGACCAAAAAGTTCGCTTTGAAACAACTCTCTCGGAATATTCGGTATATCCACAGTTACCATCGGATACTTTGCTCTGCGGCTGATTGCGTGAATAGCCGTAGCCACAAGTTTTTTACCGGTTCCTGTTTCGCCGGAAATCAACACATTTAGATCGGTTCTGCCGAAGCGCACAATACTGTCGCCAATTTCAAGTAGGGCATTGCTGGAACCGATGATGCCTTGAGAAATCAAGAATTTTCTAATTTCTTTGGATTCAGCACTGACGCCGAGTCTCTGCTGCAATGCATCGAGCACTTCTCTGATTTTTTCTTTACTGATAACACCCTTTTCGACGAAGTTCACAGCCCCAATTTTAGTAGCCTGAACAGCCATGTCGATCGTGCCTTTGCCGCTGATCATAATTACCGGCATATCGGGATAATTTTTTCTGCAATGCTTCAGAACGTCGATCCCGTTCATGGTCGCGTCAGGACCGAATTCAATATCTAAAAATACAATATCAATTTTACTTCGGTTCATGCTGAAATATTCAATCGCTTTTTCAGGATCCTGAATCGTATGCGTTTCATTGCCGAAAGACTGCACAATATCTGCTATTGTTGTGCAATAATCAAAATTATCATCTATTATGAGTATGTTCATCTGTGTGTCCTATACTTGCTATTATCAGTGTATAAAAACATGCCTTTGACTTTTTTATTCAGTCGGCACAAGCGCGTTCAATGAGTCATAAATATTACGAAAGGCGTCTGTTGCGTAAGCTTTGTATTTTGGATTCCAGAAAAATCTTAGCTTAGCCCCTGCTTTTTTATCTTTATATCCCAAATACCTGAGCGTATCGCCGGCATCGTGCAAAGCCTGTATCGAAATAATTGAATCCTTTATTTCTTTTAACAAGGGAACATATAGATCTGCATCGACATTTCCTAAAGTGTCGAACATTTTCTTGCCGCTGCGTTTTTCTTCCTTTATAATCAGAGCGTCAGAAATAATGTGTCCGCTGAGTTCATTTCGCTTTTTGTAATATTCACCCCAACTGACTTTTATTTCAGCCATACGGGGAGTAATTTGCGATTTTTTATCATCGCTTGTTTTGCATGAAGCAATAAACAATATAAGCAAAAAAGGTAAAACAAATCGTAATAATTTCATTTGATGTATCAGTATTGTTTAATAATTACAGTCGTCTTTAGGATTGCGTCCGGTTCAGAGATTATTAATATATGACTCAAATCTTTCGATACATTCTTCCTTGCCGAGAACTTCCATAGTCTCGAACATTCCTGCGCCTGCAGATTTGCCCGTGATCATCAGGCGAATCGGATGAATAATCTGTTTGAATTTAATTTCTTTGTTCTCAACATATTCTTTAGTGATTTCGTACATGTGCTCATGTTCGAAATTATCGTCGTTTTTATATATCTCGATCAGCGGTTTCATCAATTCAACCGTATCTTCTTTCCAATGCTTAGCCGCGTATTTTTCCTCGAATTCAGTCGGTTTGACGAACATGTAATCAGCAATTTCAGCGAATTCATGAACGAAATGAACTCTTTCGCGGAACAAATCTACAACCTGAGTTATATACTCCGCGCATATATCATACTCTTTGTCAACGAGAATAGGCTTTAGCAAATTAACGAGATCTTGTGTATCCATTTTCTTTAGATATTCAAAATTCATCCATTCGAGTTTTTTCCTGTCGAATACAGCTCCGGCTTTATTGACTTTTTC
>JAQIDA010000203.1 GCA_027858275.1 Candidatus Kapaibacterium sp.
CCCCTACAGAAGAGAAAACATCAAGGGCCAAAAATATATTCCGAATTCGAGCTAAATAGTTTGCCGGCAATGACTTTTTTTACTAATTTTGAGTGATTTTACAATGAGTAAAATCGGAATACATTTAAGTATATATTAAATGATGATTTAAATACATTGATGACAGGAGTATGACATGAAGGTTTTAGTATCAGACGGAATCCATCCTCTCGGCGAAAAAGTATTGCGCGACGCAGGTTTGGATGTAGTAATGGAAAAATATGATCCGGCAGTTTTAATTGAAAAGATCAAAGAATTTGACGCCATCATGGTTCGTTCGGCAACTAAAGTTCCTAAGGAAGTGATTGACGCCGGCAATTTGAATTGTATCGCTCGCGGCGGTGTAGGCCTCGATAATATCGATACTGTATACGCAAAAGAAAAAGGCATTCCGGTTTTGAATACACCGGGCGCGTCTTCAATTTCAGTGGCGGAACTCGCTATTGCTCACATGATGGGCGTTAGTCGCTTCTTGAACCGCAGCAACACTGAAATGCGCGAAGGCAAATGGCCGAAAAAAGATTATAAAGCAGGTCGCGAAGTTACAGGCAAAACTCTTGGTTTGCTCGGCTTCGGCGCTATCGGCCGCGAAACAGCCAAACGCGCTGTCGGTCTCGGTATGAAAGTGGTTGCGTTCGATCCTTTCGTAACTACAACTGATATGGACGTTACTATCGTAGATAAAGACACAATGCTCGCACAGGCTGATTTTATCTCATTGCACATGCCTTTCATCAAAGAACAGGGCCCTGCTCTCGGTGCTGCTGAATTCGCTAAAATGAAAGACGGCGTTGTTATCATCAATTGCGCTCGCGGCGGAACAGTTTGCGAAAAATCATTACTCGAATCATTGAATAACGGCAAAGTTGACCTCGCCGCTATCGACGTATGGGAAAATGAACCCGCAGGCGAAAACCAGAAAGCATTGATCAATCACCCGAATGTTTCCGTAACTCCTCATATCGGTGCTTCTACAAACGAAGCTCAGATCAGAGTAAGCACTGAGATTGCTCAGAAGGTTGTGGATGCGTTGAAGGCGTAAGAACCACTTACAGTAAACCTTCGGAAGGTAAAGAAACCTTCCGAAGGTTCGGCTGATATAAATATTTAGAACAGCTTACAGCAGAAGAAAAATGGAATCCACTCAAGAAAGTGGAATCCATTGATGAATAAATACACCTTCCGAAGGTTTCTTCACCTTCGGCAAGGTTTCCGATACCAAATAAAACAAAATAAAAATAAAAGGACAATAAAATGGCAGTATTTCGCCCGTTCAAAGCTTTCCGCCCGAGACCGGATCTTGCGGCTGACATCGCTTCAAAGCCTTATGACGTATTGAATTCAGAAGAAGCTCGCGAAGTAGTAAAGGGACATCCTCTTTCATTCCTTCACGTAGGCAAACCCGAAATTGATCTCGATCCTAAACTTGATGTACACGACCCCGCAGTTTATCTTCAGGGTAAAAAGAATTTAGAAAAATTGATTCAAACCGGCGCATTGATCGAAGATCCCGAACCTTATGTATATCTCTACGCTCAGACTATGGACGGCAGAACTCAGTACGGTTTGGTCGGTTGCGCTTCGGTTGAAGATTACAAAAATGACATCATCAAGAAACACGAAAATACTCGTGAAGTAAAAGAAAAAGATCGTTGCCGGCACGTGCGCGTGACTAACGCTCATTCGGGTCCGATCTTCCTGACATATCGCGACAACGATGAAATCGACGCTATTGTGGACAGAATTAAACTTGAAGCTCCCGAAAACGATCACGTTGCCGAAGACGGTATTCGTCATAGGTCATGGGTTATCAAAGCCAAAGCCGATATTGAAAAATTGACTGCTTTGTTTGCCGATACTGATTATCTCTATGTGGCTGACGGTCATCACAGAAGCGCCGCCGCTTCTATCGTAGGTCAGGAAAGACAGAAAGCTAATCCAAACCATAAAGGCGACGAAGAATATAATTTCTTCCTTGCTGTTTATTTCCCCGGCTCACAGCTCCACATCATGGATTACAACCGTCTGGTTGTGGATCTCAACGGTCTTTCATTCGACGAATTTATGGCGAAACTGAAACCTAATTTCACGATCAAAGAGCATGACGGACAGTTCAAACCCGCGAAAAAGGGCGATGTCGGTATGTATATTGATAAAAAATGGTATGCTCTTACAGCGAATGCTGAACTTATCAACAACCCCGATCCGGTTGAAAAATTGGACGTTGCCATTCTGCAGAAGGAAGTCCTCACTCCTCTGCTTGGTATCGACGATCCCCGCACAAGCGAACGCATTGATTTCGTAGGCGGTATCCGCGGTCTCGGCGAACTTGAAAGAAGAGTTGACTCAGGCGAAATGACTGTTGCTTTCGCAATGTATGCGACGTCTGTAAATGAATTGATGGATATTGCCGACGCAGGCAAAATCATGTCTCCTAAATCCACATGGTTCGAACCGAAACTTCGCGACGGGCTCTTTGTGCATTTCTTGGACTGATTTTCTTGTGTAGTCTTAATGGAAAACGCCGCCCTAAGGGCGGCGTTTTTTGTTTAATAGTAATCAGAACCTATTATTATCCTATCTTTTTTTATTACTAAAGGGATGTTTCTTAAAAACCCACAATATACATTATACAGTACCCCGGAGACTAATGCTGTTACAACCCCTCTTAATACTGAATAATCAAAAATTAGAATCAATATAACAGCCATAATGGCAGGAAAACTAAGGAAATATATAATATTTAATCCAAGTTTTTTCATTGTCGTTCTCTCAATTTGTATTGTTTGACATTTGATTAATGAATCAATATACTCATTTTAGCTGAAAATTGAAAATATTGCCTACGCGGGCAGATCATATTTCCGGATAATCTTTCCCTAAGACCAAACAAATACCGAGACTCATCATCATTTTTTCTTGTGGGAAATCCGGATTTGTGATATTGTATGACATACCGATTTGGTACTGTAGTTTTACATTCTTGTATCCAAGTCTGACTGTAAGAGCAGGCTCAAATAATATAGAAAAATAATTTTTTTCAATATATTTTAAATCATCCAAATCCTCAGATTGTACCATATACGGATAAGTAAGATATGTATATTTCAATCCTGCAAACCTTGTCGAAATTGCCAAATCAAAATACCTTGTTGTCAGCCCAAGGGACGGTTGTGCGAAAAATCTCACGAAATCAAGTTTAGAAACTTGTTGATTTTCAGTGTAAGAATATATTGGATATCCATTTTCCGCGTTACCAAAACCAAGGCCTCCATAAGTTTCAAAAACAAACAGATGATTTAAGGATTTAAAATATCCTGCTCCCGCTTCAAAAATATATCCTTTGGAGTATTCCGAGCCCACATCGGAATATGCGTAATATCCGTTTGCAAGTATACCGATATTGTCAGTCAGTGCATAAGCAGACTGAAATTCAAAGGTTTCAATACAATCATCATAATCAATATAATCAAGTTGATGAGAGGCACCAACGGCTCCTGTCGCTATCAGCTCTCCTTTTTTCTCGAACAGAGGGACAATATGCGTATTCGGGGCATAATAAGAATGTGTGCAGGAATCGAGCAAAACAACAGCGGCAAAAAGGCAAATCAGCTTAAGGGATCGGGATGCTTTCATTAATTTTTTCTTTCATAGAATAATGATTTAATATATTTGTCAA
>JAQIDA010000215.1 GCA_027858275.1 Candidatus Kapaibacterium sp.
GAAATATGACGAGTCTAAAACTGATATTAGTATCGCTATAAAACACGCGACTCGGAAGATCGAGAAGGAAAATGTTCAAGCTGTTTTGCTGATAACTGACGGCGCTTTCAATCAAGGGAACAATCCGATTTATGCCGCTGATTATTTCGGCAAGCCCGTTTTCACAGTCGGCATCGGTGATTCAACAGCTCCCAAAGATATGGCAATTCAGTCAATTCTCACAAATGATATCGTTTACTTCGATAATCCCGTTCCTGTCAATGTAAACATCAAAAGCTCCGGCTATATTGAGGGTGAGTTCACTCTGACACTCAAAGATAACGGCGTGGAAATTGAAACTCAGACTTTCAATGTACATCCGGACAGGGAGACTGTCACATCCGTATTCGAATTCAATCCAAAAACAGAAGGATCTCACAAAATCACAGCAGTACTTTCTCGCTTTGATGATGAGATTACATATAAAAATAATATCGCTGTCGAATTTGTGAACGTATTGAAAAACAAGAAACAAATTTGTATGTTTGCAGGCGCGCCAAGTTCGGATGTTTCTTTTATCAGAGCGGCATTAGAGGCAGAAAAAGGCACTGAGGTTAAGACTTTTATACAGAAGAAAGGCGCTGAATATTATTCAGGAATGCCCACAGCCGAGGAATTGCGCAAGTCGGAACTGCTCGTATTAATTGGTTTTCCGGTCAGCACTACGCCTCCTGCGGTCTTAGATATGATAGAAAATGAATTGAAGCGGGGACTTCCCGTTTTGTTTGTCGCGTCTCGAGATCTGGATTACATGCGCCTCAGTCAAATTGAAAACTATTTGCCGTTCAATACACTTTCGACAAATTTGAGAGAGTTTGCGGCACTTCCGGAACTAAACGCAAAGGCCTTATCGAGTCCTATTTTGAGAATTCACGGCACAGAGAACGATTTAGATTTTTGGAATCAGCTCCCTCCTATTTTCAGAACAGAAACGTTCGTTAAGCCCAAACCGGAAAGCGAGATTCTGTCAAAAATCAAAGTCAATAACGTGGCTCTAAACGAACCCTTGATAATGACTCGATCGATACAAAACAAAAAATCAGTTGCGGTTCTCGGATACGGACTTTATCGCTGGAAACTCCTCGGACACGCTTCTGATATATCTAAGGGACAGAAAGACAGTCCGGATTTGTTCAATATATTCATAACCAACTCGGTCAAATGGCTGACTGTCAATCGCAATAATAAACTCGTTGATATAAAAACTACAAAGAAGCTATATACCATTAATGAAAACGTTGAATTTATCGCACAGGTTTACGATGCCGCTTATACTCCAATAGACAATGCAAGCATCAGAGTTGAACTGACAGGCTCCGGCGAAACACGTGAGTTGATACTCAATGATCTCGGTAACGGTCGCTACAGCAGCAGTATGGACGGACTCAGCAAAGGAGATTGGGCTTTTAAAGGTAAGGCGACAGTCAACGGTAGAAATGTCGGTTCTGACAAAGGCGGATTCAATGTCGGGGAAGTCGCGGTTGAGTATCAAAATCTACAGATGCAGGCTGATCTCTTGCGCAACATTGCAGATCGCACAGGCGGAAATTTTTATCTTCCTAAAACAGCTGGAAATTTCATTAATGATCTTGAAAGTCTTCCCGGATTCAAAGACAGAACAATCAGCAATAGATCCGAGTTCTCACTTTGGAATTTCTCTTGGCTGCTGTTTATTGTTGTGCTTTGCTTTGCTACGGAGTGGTTCTTGCGCAAGCGTGCGGGTATGATTTAAGAAGATTGAGCAATTCTGTATATTCCTCCGATGACTATTTTGTTCTTACTAAATTCATCGGAGGAAAAACGTTATAAGGGGCAAAAAAAACGAATCGCGAACGTACGGTTCTAATTATTATCGGGAGCTGATCCGCTAACAAACATCTTATTTAGATTTGAATAAGTGTGACTGATAATTCTCTCGAATTCGATATATTTGAAGTTGTGAAAATTGCTTGATAATATTAGTTTTCAAAAAAGAAAGAAATCGCTTCGAATGAAAGTTAGCGTAATAATAGTTACCCGCGACCGTAAAGAGGACATGAGAGTCACTCTGGACGCATATAAAAGACAAACTTATCAGAACAAAGAGATTATTGTTATCGACAATGAATCTACTGACGGCACACGCGAAATGATGGCTGAAGAGTACTCGGAAATAAAATATCTGTGGTTGCCCGACAATTTTGATATTCGCGCGATTAATCTCGGAATTGAGATGTCCGACGGAGATATTATTTGGCGTACGGACAGCGATTCCAACCCGGAGAGCGAAGATGCTTTTGAAAAAACAGTAAAGATTTTTGAAGAAAATCCTGATATACATGTAATCGCTACTGAAGATATTGAAGTACGACGCAATTTTGAGCCTTGGGATTGGTATCCGCTTAATGTAGATAAAAACAATGTGCCTGACGATGGATTCAAATCACATTGTTTCCCGGGAACGGGAGCAGCTATCCGCAGATCAGTATATGATAAAATCGGAGGTTTTTGGGGCTTCGGTTTCGAGGAGATGGACTTCTGTACCAGAGCAATAGCAGCCGACTTTAATGTTCGATATTTCCCAAATATTCGTACTCTGCACTATGCGTCGCCGAATGACAGGAACAGCCCCAATCGTTGGGTGCTGATTTCTAAGCAATATATCCGCTACCATTGGCGATATTTCCCCTTTTGGACAGCACTGGGTCGCACAACACAAATATATATTTTCCAAATGATACAAGGCACACTTCAGCGTCTGCCGATTTCCGCACTTGTCGAAGGAGCTTTCGGAATGTTAGAAGTAGCCTTCGCGACCTACCGCAACGAACGTGATGTTGTCCCCGAGGACAAACTCGAAGATATTACTCTCGGCACAACAATAACTCGCGCTCAATATAAATTTGTCAAGCAGAAATTGATCGGAATTTTCAAGAGGATTTTTAGAAAAAAATGATATTCAATCATTTAGAATAATCTATATTGATAACGATTAAACGGAAAACGCAAAATGAAAATACTCCAATTAGCACCACGCTTTCCTTACCCCTGCGACGACGGCGGAAAAATTGGAATTGCGAATATTACTCGTGCTTTCGCTGAGGCCGGGCATGAAGTAACTCTGTTTTCATTTATTGACAAGCAGCCGCCTGAAGCTGCTATTGCCAAAGCTCAACGATTTTCAAAAACGATATTTATTAAGCATTCTACGGCTAATACCGTTCCGAGAATTTTGAAGTATTTTCTGCTGAATCAATCTCTCTATGTAAAAAAACATTCGAGTGCTGAGATTGAGAATTTTTTGAAAGAATTTCTCGCGGAGAATGATTTTGATATTATTCATGCTGATCATACTTGTATGGCTCCGCTTGGATTATTTATAAAAGATATAATCAAAAAGCCTCTCGGATTGCGCTTGCATAACATCGAATGGTTGATTTGGCAACGCTACGCCGACAGCTTGAGCAAAGTCTCCCCTAAGCGCATTTATATTCAACAACAGGCAAACGCTCTTCGCAAAGCAGAGGCGGAATTCTGCTCCAAAGTTGATTGTTGCGTCGCTATCACTGATCCGGACAAAGCAGAAGCACTTAAACTCGCTCCGGACGCGAACGTAATCGTTGCCGGTGCCGGAGTTAATCCGGAAGAATGGAATTCTTTTGACTCAGTTGAGCGGAATCCTAATGAACTTATTCTCGCGACGACTTATAATTGGATCCATAACATTGACGCAGTTAGATGGTTCGTCCAAAAAGTACTCCCGATTGTGAAAAAATCTGTTCCTGAAGTTAAACTGACCCTGATCGGCAAAAATACTCCGGCATGGTTAGATGATTACAAAGAATACGGTGTTGATTCTGTCGGATATGTCGACAAAGTACAACCGTACATGAACAGAGCCGCTGTCAATATAGCTCCTTTGTTTGTAGGCGGCGGTATCAGGATTAAAATTTTGGAAGCTATGGCAATGAAATTACCGGTTGTGGCAAGCCCGGTCGCTGCCGAAGGAATTAACGCAACTCCGAATGAGGGTCTTTATCAATGCAACAGTGCCGAATCATTCGCAGAAACGATTATTGAATTATTAAAAAATCCCGAACTGCGGCGCCAAAGCGGAGAAGCAGCACGGAATTATATTATGAACAAGTATACTTGGAAACAGAATGTCGGCAAAATGCTCGACGCTTATATCAATCTTCAGGGCTGAACATTCTTTTCTGCTGCAGTCTGAATTATTCCTCCGGCAACAACATCCAAATCGTCATATATAACGACTGATTGTCCGGGAGTAACGGCTCTGACATTTTCGTCAAATCGAATATGTAATTTTCCGTCGACATCCAAGGTACAAACTCCAGGAGTACCGGGATCTCGGTAACGAATTTTCACTGTATACTTTTTATTCGGGTCAAACTCTTCGTATTTCATAAAGTTCAATGTATCGGCAATTACTTCCTTAGCTTCGAGTGCACGATTTTCTCCGACAAGGATCGTATTTGTTTTTGCGTCAATAGAATTGATATAAAGCGGGTCTTTATAGCTGATGCCCATGCCTTTTCTCTGCCCTATAGTATAGAATGGATACCCCTTGTGCTGCCCAAGGATTTCTCCGTTAAGTTCAATATTACCCTCACCAATTTTTTTATCAATATCCGGTACGGCCAATCGTAAAAACCTGCGATAATCACTGTCAGGAATGAAGCACACTTCCTGCGATTCCGCCTTATTGAAAACCGGTAAATCATGATCTTTCGCAATTTTTCGAATGTCAGGCTTGGCGTAATCACCGAGAGGAAATATTGTGCGCGCCAAACGCGACTGATCTAATTTCCACAAGAAGTAAGACTGGTCTTTGTTAATATCACCGCCTTTTGTGATAAAATATCTGCCAGTCTGTTCCTCTTTGTTGATTTTAGCGTAGTGTCCGGTCGCAACGAGATTGATTCCCTGTTCATCAGCAGTTGATATTAATTTGCCCCATTTAATTAATGGATTGCAAAATATACATGGATTCGGAGTACGTCCCGCCATATATTCATCAACAAAATACGAGACAACTTTTTCACGGAAATAATCCTTATAATCAACTGTCAAATGCGTGATTCCCAACTTGTCACAAACAATTTTAGCATCTCTTATACCTGTCGCGTAATGATCCTTATATTCATCACCGTAGAGATCATCAAAGTAAAACGGCTCTATTGTAACACCGGTGACATCATATCCCTGATCAATCAACATGGCAGCGGCGGCAGAAGAGTCTACTCCTCCGGACATACCGACGAGAACATTTTTCTTAGTCATATATTTAGTTTCTCCAAATTTTATTCTTTTGCATACTTATACCGAACACAAAGATACGAATAATCAAGTATAATTCATTAAATATATATAATGTTTACGT
>JAQIDA010000267.1 GCA_027858275.1 Candidatus Kapaibacterium sp.
TTTCCTGAAGCTATAATTCCTCTGTTTCCGCTGATCAAATAGAAATAATCCCCGACAGATAATTCATTTACCGTAAATACAAATTGTCTGCTACCGACTGCATTAGTCTGAATTTGCGAACTCATTTGAATAATGCCTGAGGAATTGAAAATTTCAATCTCTATATCAGAAATTTCGTTTAGCTGATATGAAATACATACTTGATTGGAGGCAGGGTTAGGAGAAACGCTTGAATTCTGTTCAGCAGTATAATAGCAGACAGATGAGGGATCGCAATCCTCAATTGCTTGCAAACGGGGATAGTTTTTGTCTTCGGCGATGCACCAAGTATGCTCGAAATCCCAGCCGGTAAAATTAGCTGATTTCATCATTTCTTGTGTCGAAAGGTCGCTTGCCCCGGCACTTTGGTCGAATCCGGATGTCAGCTTATCCCAAAAGCAATTATCCATAATACCGAGATCGCGCTGCCCGCAAAACCCGCCGACTTGAACATTGCCCGTCACGCTCCCGACTGAGTAGCAATTTCGAACATCCGCATATTCACTTCTGCCAATGAAACCGCCGACCCAAGTTTGCCCGACAACGTTGACTTTAGAATAAGAATCATGAATAGATCCCGCAAAATTCAATCCGCAAAATCCGGCTATATAAGTGGAGCCGCTGACAGTTCCTTCCGCGAAGCATGAACGGATCTCACCTGAATGGTCACCGCAGACACCGCCTACATCGGAGTTGCCGACTATTTCGCAGTTCGCCTTAGAATTTACAATTCTGCCGTTTAAGTTCCAACCGCAGATACCGCCGATGTAGGTGCTGCCGTTGATCCTGCCGAAAAAAGAACAATTACTAATTTCGCCCGAATAATTCTTGCCGCAGATTCCGCCAATATTACTCTTACCGATAAGGATACAATCAATGACTCTTACATCTTTTACAAGAGCACTAAGATAAATCACGCCGAATAATCCTATATAATTTTCATCCGGTCGATTGATATAAAGATTGCTGACAGCAAAACCGCGTCCGTCGAAAACGCCTGTGAAAGCATGAAGCATATTGTTTGATTTGTTTGTCCCAATCGGAACAAACCCCTGCCCGCTGTTCATTGTGTCCGAAGCAGAAGCATCAATATCGTTCATTAAAATATAATGAGCGATGAGATCATCATTGCATTCTTGCAACTGTTCGAAGTCTGTTATTTGGAAAGGATCAATTTCGTTGCCGGAACCCTTGCCGCTGAAGCTGTATGCAGGCAAGTTTAGAGAGAGGAGTAAGACGAATATGATTGTTGATTTGAACAATATCAGCATCCTGAACGGTTTTACTATTTAATTGTTGTTATTAGCTCCCCGCCTGTTTGAGGAGGGGAGTTATAAGAACTAATTATTATTCAGCTTTAGGTTTCAGTATATTGATCCCCAATTCTGACAATTGAATATCATCAATTGGAGACGGAGCTCCGTCCATCAGAGACAGTCCGCTGGTAGTTTTTGGGAATGCAATAACGTCGCGGATGTTGTCTGTTCCAGCCAGAGTCATCACCATTCTGTCCAAACCGAGAGCAATACCGCCGTGAGGAGGCGCGCCGTATTTCAATGCATCGAGCAGGAATCCAAATTTATTCTGAGCGTCTTCCGGAGTCAAACCGAGATGTTTGAACATTGTTTCCTGAACCTTGCTGTCGTGAATACGAATGCTGCCGCCGCCGAGTTCCGCACCGTTTACAACCAAATCGTAAGCGATTGAGCGAACTTTGCCGGGATCAGTATCAAGCAGGGGAATATCTTCTTCAAGCGGTGCCGTGAACGGATGATGAATAGCGATATATCTGTCAGCTTCTTCGTCGTATTCAAACAATGGGAAATCAACAACCCAAGAGAATGAGAATTTATCTTTTATACTGTCCATAATGCCGGTCTGACGAGCGACTTCGAGTCTCAAAGCTCCGAGAACCGTGTAGCAGCGCGTCCATGTGTCTGATGAGAATAACAGCATGTCACCGTCTTCGACTCCACAGGCTTCCAAAATCGCGTTCAAATCTTCTTCGCTGAAGAATTTCGCTATGGGTGACGATATTTTGCCCTCGTCTTTTTTGAGCCAAGCGAGTCCTTTTGCGCCGTATTTTTT
>JAQIDA010000297.1 GCA_027858275.1 Candidatus Kapaibacterium sp.
CGGTATCATTTTCAGCCCGGGTGTTAGATTCGACATGTTTTTGCCGAATTCAGATTACAGAACTTCAAACGAACGCTTTGTTTCAATCCTTGCCGACTCCGGTTTTTCCGCGGCATCAAACAAATTCGCGATCAGCCCGAGAATCAATGTTACATATCCTATAACAGATATGTCTAACATCTCTATTGCTTACGGCCAATATTTCAAAGTTGCAGAGTTGACTACCATGTATGACTCTTACAACCTTGTTACTTTGCGTCAGGGCGGTGTTACAATGGGTGATCCTAATATGGAAGCACAGCAGACAAACTCATATCAGGTAGCTTATGTCAATGCTTTGACAAACAACTTCAAATTGACAGTTACTGCTTATTACAAAGATATTTATAATCAGCTCGGTACAATCTATATACCTGCCAACCCGAAACCATACTATCAGTTTGCTGTTTCGGAATACGGTAATTCAAAAGGTATCGAAATCGGATTGCGTAAACGTCCGACAAAAGAAGACAATATCGGAGCCAGAATTAACTATACTCTCGGACAAGTTGAAGGAACAGCCTCGAGCGCATGGGCAAACACGCAGCTCCCGATTGATCCTTACACAGATTTAATTCAATATCCCTTGGCACCTTATCGCCTCAGCCAAGATGTCAGACACAGAATCAATTTCAGTCTTAATCTTATCTGGTGGGATAACCAAGGTCCTTCGATCGCGGGCATCCAACCCTTAGAAAACACAAATATCAGTTTCACGACAACATGGCGTTCCGGTTATCCGTACACTGCCAGAAACCTCAGCGGTGTAGCAGTAAGTGGTCCTAACACAGAAACAGGTCCTGCATACACTCGTACTGATATGAGATTCTCAAAAAGATTCATGCTCAAAGATTGGTTCGGCGACGGCGCGGGACATTCTGCAATAGAATTCTTCGTTGACATTTATAACCTGTTCAGCAGAGCAGCAGTCACAAGCTTCTATACAACAACAGGCGATCCGATTGATGACGGTATTTCTTTCTACAGAAATCCCGGTAACTTCAGCAGCGGTTTGCTCTATGAAAAAGCTAATTTCTCTAACGTCAGATCATTCAATCCGGAACAGTATGATAACTTTGGAAACAGAACATACAATCCAAACGGCGATTTTGACGGAAACGGCATTATTAATCAGGAAGAAAGATTTGATTCCTATATTTTACAATTGGAAACATCAACTCAGTTCCAGGGCAACTATCAGTCCCCGAGAACAGTATATGCAGGTGTGATGTTCCGATTCTAAGAAATCAGATTTTTGACTAAATAAATAAGACAATAAAATTTATATTATACAAATGAGGTATATATGTTTAAGCTAAAGGAGAGACTGTTGCTTGTCGCCATAACAGCGATGTTGCTGGTCGGCGGGAGCGGCGTGACCTACGGGGCAATTGCCAAGAAGAAAGCTGACAGCAAAAACAACAAGACGCAGAGAACCGCCTTGCAAGTTTTCGATCAGCAGGATAACACTGTTTGTTATATCGAATTTGCGATGATTAACAACGGTATTTTCGGATTAGATCAAGCACTGGGTGTAGGGGGCGGTTTTTGGCCTCGCGGTACGATGAACCAGTATATTTTTGGCGGTGGAATTTGGCTTGCCGCACAGAAAAAATATATAGGTGATTCAACCAATGCTGACGGAGAACCGGTTTTGGATGCTGACGGCAACCCGATTCTTGTTGAAAGATACAGAAAAATGGTTGAAGTTTCATACAATCCTAACTCAGGTCAGTCATGGATGGTTCCCGGTCGTATTGAAGACGGTGACAAAATTGACGAAACTGATGTTACTAAATACAGATCATATTTTTCAACTGATTTTAATTCTCAAGACGGCCAGCCTTTCAATGAAGCAGACGGTCCTGCTTGGCCGATCTGGGTTGCTAACGAAGACGTTGGAGATACATTAAAATTCAACAGATATTACGGTTCATATATTGTAGACGAAGACGACAGAAGAGTTTCCGTGCATGAACGCGGACCTGCGTTTATCTCAGGTGAAGATATTTTCTGTACATATAAAGATACAGATTTGAACTTCTTTGAAGGCGGCTTCTACTTCAGAAAGAATCTTGGTTATCCATACAGAATGCAATTTGAACAGATGATCTATTCATGGGGCTACGGACTGTATAAAGATTTCATATTTATCAAATATGATATGATTAATATGTCCGAAGATACTTTGCTTAATTGCTGGCTTGCACCGGTTATGGATATTGATATAGCATTGAAGACTAATTCACAATCGGGCGCGGCAAACGACAGATGTCGTTTCTACGAAGAAGATGAAGACCTCAACTTAGCCTTCCAGTGGTCAATGGGCGACAGAGGAGAAAAAGGAAGAGGCTTCGGCTATCTTGGCTTTGACTTCCTTGAAAGTCCTTCATCTTTCCGTTGCGAAGAAACTATTCGAGATACAGTTGACGGAGAAGAAGTCTTCTTGTGCAAAATGTGTGTTGATCACAAAGACTCATTAGTTTGGGCAGTTGTTGAAGAGATACCGGTCTTTGCTGATTCACTTATTGAAGGAGGTGGATACAACGGAGCAGACACAACAGTACTTAAGGATGGTTATTACCTGAGATGGGCATACGATCAGCAAGAAGTTTGTACTGAATATCTCATAAAACCTGAAAGCGAAATTGGTTATATGAGAAATGACAGAAGAAAATACGAAAACAGATATCAGACCGGTTTGACTACATTTAGAAACTGGCCTATCTCAGAAGATAAAAAAGAAGATAATGAACGCTACGAATTCATGGCCTCAAACCAAAGAGACGGCGATGATGAAGACGGTGACAAACGATTCATGATGTCAACAGGACCTTTTAATATCCGTCCTGCCGATACTGCCAGAGTAGTTGTCGGTATCATGCTCGCTAAACCTTCAGTTCGTATCGATCCTGACGGAACAGACGAAGATGTTCAGAATCTTGTCAAAATTAATAAATTTGCCCAAGAAGTTTATGATAACAACGTTAGAGCACCGAAACCTCCGAACGCTCCGATTTTCGGACTTTATACGCCTTTAACAGGCGGTGTTATCATTACATGGGACTCTTCAGCCGAAATGTCACTAGACAAATTGGAAGACGGTCTTGATTTCATGGGCTACAGATTATACAGAGCTCGCAGAACAGATCTCGATACATTTGATGTTGAGCAGACTGACAGAAAAGGACCTTTCGGATGGAAACAAGTTGCTTCTTGGCAACTTCCTACTCCTTATCAAAAATCATATCGCAGATCTGGCGAAGATCAAGATGACAGAAGCTTTCCGCTGATTGATTCAATGAGAATCGTCGGACCTGCATTTGATGAAGACGGTGAAGTTGAACCGTTCGCCATCAGAGTTGTCAAAATTCCGAGAGGCATCAATATTCTCGGTGACGATACTCGTCAGATGAAATATTATGAATTCTTCGGTTCAGGCGCATATAATATTGCTCCTGTAGTAATCAATATTGACACAAATGCATACAGCAGACCTTGGGGACCGTTCTTCTACGATATTCTCGCAGAAAATCAAAGACCCGGATTCTACAACCACGCAGCTGTTTCAGGCAATAAAGCATGGGCGATACAAGGTCGGTCATCTGATCCTCACAATTATGTAATTGATTCAGTTATGCTTGCGACTGTTTATTTAGACAGAGCATTACTCGATTTCAATCCATACTTCTACGAAAGAGTTACTGTCAGTGTTGACATGGACTCAGTAGACCTGTATAATCAAGAAGTCGGCTTCGTTGAATTAATAATTACGGACAACGGCGACGGTACTTATGACACTACAGAAGTAGTTCATGACTATAAGTATCTCAGACCTACTTTGAGAGAACAAACATTAGACGGTGTTACAACATGGGTTATGGATAAACTTGTTGCAAAAGGCAAAGGATCCAATCTATATATCAATATGACTGATACAACACACATACAAGCATGTCTCGACTCTGTTTATAAATACATTCAGTCAGGATTTGTTAAGAGTATAGACAGATATGCTTTTGAAGAGAGTCAGACTGTCAGAGAAGAAGTTATTGAGCCTTATATGAGCCTCATAACTAATAACAGAACCTTTATGGATCTCGGCGATGATAACTTTAGCGGTGAACTCGATAAGAATCTTGATCCCGGTAAAACAGAAGTCATGATCAATAATGTTGACTATTTCTACAAGCTCGAGCCATTTGATGAAGGTGACTTCTTACAACCTTCAAACATGAAACCTAATAAAGCTAACGCTGTAGCAGCTCCTCACATGGTAGCAGCCGTACCGAAAGCTCCTCCTGCAGGAAGAAAAACTGATTTTGAAGTTACTTATGTTGATTCAGCCAATATCGGCGGTCTCTATGACTTCGAATTCTTCGCTATCAACGATGAAAGAGTAAGACAGTTATTCTCCGGCCATGAACTGGAATTAGAATTCAATCCTCAATGGAACTGGAATGAAATCATCATCCGCGACAATGAAACAAATACTGAAAAAACATACGGAGTCGGAACCTACTGGAGACGCATGACATTAACCGATTTAACAACCGGAGATGTTTTGTATGACGGTAATACATGGTTCGAACAGAATCTTTGTCAGTTCTCATATTTGAACGGATTTACTGAAAATGCAGTTTCGTATATTTGGGCAGACGATAAAAAATCAGTTATCGATACTATCTCAGGCGAAGAAATTACATTTGCCTTAACAAATGATAACGGTGTACGAACAAGATCAGGTAAATTCTCAACCGGTGATTTCAACCAATACGGATATTGCTATACAAACAATATGGTGACCCCCGGACGCGGAAATCTCGGATTCAAATTCAATTATACTATGCAGCAATACGGCGGTATCGTTAGAGCTAATGAGGGCTATGTTCTCAAAGGCGACAATGTGTCAACAAGAGTTGGTAAATTGGATGCTCCGGCCGCTTTAATCACTGAAAAAGATGTTTTCTCTTACGGAAATTTCTACTACTTAGACAGTGCAATGAGCCAGAGTTCAGTAAGCGGAGGCGGATTACCTAGGTATCAACCAATGACTTATGGTACTTATGAAACCTATCAGGGTTATAATAACGGTCCCGGAGAATATCTTGTTGAATTCCTGCCCGGCGGGGAAGAAACATTGACAGTACAGTATGGTGACGGTCCGACTGTAAGAACAATCACTGTTAAATACTTGAAAACAAAGGTCACTAACGTCATTTCTTACGACAGACCTGCTAAAGACGGTTCTACCGTACCGGTGACTTATCAAGGTGAATACGAATATATTAAGATCCCTTATATTGATGATGAAATCCAGTCTCAGGGTATATATATGCCTAAGATAACTACTCTCGAAAAAGACGATTCTTTAATTACCAAATATAATATCTCTACATACGGCTTCATCAACCCTGATCCTGATATGAGCTCCGGCGACAGAAAAGACAAAATGTTGAGATCAACAGATCCTTTGTTTAAAGATTTGAAAGTAACAACTGCCCAGTGTCTCCATCAGGCAAACGAAGGTCGTTATTATCTGACTGCGACAGACGGTTCTGACGAATTCGCTTTTACTCACGTTATCATAATTGGCGGCGTCGAATTCTACTTAGATTATCCTAATGTAGACGGTCGTACAATTTATGGAACTGAATGGAAATGGGATGAAAATGTTGTCAAAGCAAATGACTTAAAAGCAGGCGATCAAGTTGTCTTGAAAACAGGCGGCGGACCTTTGGGTATGCCGTTGCCGGGCTCAAAAGTCAGAGTCAAAGTCAAATCCGGCGAAGTTGCTCTTGCTGACTACAAAGATGATGATATGGATAACATAATGGTTGTTCCTAATCCTTACTACGTAACTCATCAGGGTGAACAGTCACCTTATGATACTAAATTATATTTCACAAGATTGCCTGAACTTTGTACAATCGAGATCTATACCGTAGCCGGTAACCACGTTCGTACATTAGACCATAACGCAAGCAACTCAAGTGAAGTTGATAAAATAGGCGTAGATGTTTGGGATCTGCTCTCAAGAAACAGACAAAGAGTAGGCAGCCAGACATTAGTAGCAGTTATCAAAACTCCTAACGGAGCACAGACAGTTAAAAAATTCTCAGTCATAGTCGGCGGTTTCCGCGTGATTGAGGACTAACGGTAATAATAGAAATAATATGGAGCAAAATAAAATGAACAAGTATTTTAAGAAAGCATGTATCCTGTTATCGCTTGTATTTATTGCCGTACCTCTAAGTGCGGACGATAATATAGGAGCAGGATCAACCGGCGGCGAAGCTGTGAAAGTCGGCGCGGCCGGCGCACAGTTCCTCAAACTCGGTGTTGGTGCCAGAACAGCAGGAATGGGCGGCGCGGGAGCCGCAATTGTTAACGATTTGACGGCAGTTCATTGGAACCCGGCAGGTCTTGCGGATATCAAAGGTATGTCAGTAGGCTTCTCTCACGGCAATCAATTATTTGATTTCAACCATGAGTTTGCCGCAGGCGCTATGCCGCTAGGTGAGGACTTTGTTATCGCTGCAAACGTTATCTCATACACAACTGACAGAATCCCAATTACAACTATGGCTCAGTCCGAAGGGACCGGCTCAAAGTACACTCTTTCAGACATGTCATTAGGTGTATCATTAGCAGGATATTTGACAGATCAGTTCTCCTTCGGAGTAACTGCCAAATATGTCAACAATCAGATTGCTGATCTCGGCGCAAGCGGATTCGCCTTTGACATCGGAACAATGTACAATACCGGTATCAGCGGAATTCGTTTGGCATTCTCAATTCATAACTTGGGCACTAAAATGGCATATACCGGACAGGATATGGCTACAACTCAGACATGGATTGAATATTCAAAAGCAGCCCCTTTGGATGCTGAATATATGACAAGCCAATATGAAATGCCCTTGATTTTCCGTATGGGTATAGGCATGGAAGTCTTTAAATTTGAAGATCACTCTTTGAAAGCAGCAGTTGATTTCGTTACATTTTCAGATGTAGAAGCACAATTCGCTTTCGGCGCTGAATATGTATGGAACGAACTGGTTTGTATTCGCGGCGGTTACACGCTCAACCATGACCAACTCGGTATTGGCGGCGGATTTGGTGTCAACTATGTCGGCCCCGGTTTTACCGGTTTAGTCGATGTTTCTGTCCAGGACACTAAAGACTGGGGAATGATGACTAAGCTTAGCTTAGGATTCATTATAGACTAATCTTTAAATATCCGAATCATAAAAAAATTGCCGCCGATAGAAATATCGACGGCAATTTTTGTAATAGAGTAATAGGCAGATTAATTTTCTATACAGTATATTTGTCTTATAGACGTTTTTTGAGCAAGGGAACATGCTCCCGTTGATAAGTCATAGGCAGAATGCCTAATAATTCCTAAATGAAGGAGACAGAGCAATGAGATTATTTCTGATAGTTATATTAAATATATTTGTGTTTTGCGGAACATCTCAGGCAAAAAGACTTTCAATAGATATTGATGCCGCTTTGTTCAATCGTGATTCCGTTAATTATCAATGGGAAATGTATTATACATTGCCCGATTCAGTCTTGAATTATGTCCAAAAAGATGATGTATATCAAGGTGAATTAAAATTCAAACTTACATTTACCGACAGTGCCGGCAATAATAGCTTCTCTGAAATGTGGATTATTGTCCATGACGTAAAAAATAGAGTTGATATCGGCAAAATGAACCTTACGGGACTAAAATCATTCAATCTGCAGCCCGGCACCTATCTTGTCAATATCGATATAAGCGACAAAAACGACTCAACAACTATGGCTTCCGCTAAGTTGAGGATAAAGACAGACAAAACCAATTGGCCGCATTTGAGCGACATACAACTCGCAAGAGAAGTAAGCCCCACGGCAACTTCCGAGATAAAATGGAACCCCTCATTTATAAAAAGCGGCTACTATGTTGTCCCTAACCCCGAATTGATATACATCGGCAACAAAATGCCTTTGAAGTCATATATAGAGATATATAATACAAAATCAATGGTCGAAGGAGATATTACCCTCACTTACGCCATCCTCGATGCCGGCAAAAGAGAAATTGTCAGAGTCCCGACCGAGATAAGTCCGGTAAGCGATATTATGATTCATTTGAATGAAGCAAACATTAGCGTTCTGCCGACCGGAGTGTATTATCTCCAAGCTGAATTAAAATACAACAATTCCGGCGAAACCCAAACAATGTCATCCTTCAAAAAATTCTATGTCTTGAACAAGGAAATACCTCCGGAATTAAACATCCCGTTCACTGAAAATCTTTCATTCGAAACAAGTGAATTCGCGACTATGACCGAAGAGCAAATCTCTCGTGAATTTGCCATGGCGAGTTGTATCGCAAGCAGCAATGAAATTGAATTGTATAAAGAATTATTTTTGACTGAGGCCAAGCAAAAATTCATGTACAGATTCTGGAAACTACGTGACACTGATACTTCCACAGCCGTAAATGAACGATTGCGCGATTACAAAGAACTTGTTAAATATACCAACAAGTTCTTCTGTTACGGTATGATGAAAGACGGATGGAAAACTGACAGAGGAAGAGTATATTTGCAATACGGAAAACCGACTCAAATAGACAGGAATTCCCGCGAAGGCACACTGAGAGCCTATGAAACTTGGTTCTACGGAGAGATCCAAGGCGGAATTTCTTTTGTCTTTGTAGATGTAAACGGATTCGGCAACCCAATACTCGTACATTCAACCTCTATGTCTGAGATTTGGGACGGAAATTGGTTCCGCAACTATGTGGAAACAGATGATGCCGAAAAACACCAAATGTATGAAGAGGATTACAAATAGTAATGTCAAAGATAACTGATAAATTGATCGAATTCCTTCTTCTGACAATCGGTTTCTTCTCCTCGAAGATATCCCTGTCTTCGAGATTGAAATTTGGCAGAGCTCTGGGAACAATGCTGCGAAATTTCAGTAAGAAGCGGCAGAGGATAACCTATGACAATATTCGTCACGCTTTTCCGGAGTACAGCGATGAACAATGTCGACGTCTCGTGAAAGCATCCTATGCCAATCTGGGAACAGTTTTAGTTGAAATTCCCTGCATGAAGTACTTCAATGAAGATGATTACAATAAATATGTCAAATTTGAAAATTCTGATATTATCCATAGCAATCGAGACAAAGGGATGATCCTAATGTCCGGACATTTCGGCAATTGGGAGTTTACGTCTTATGCCGTTGGCCTGTACCATGATATCCCCGTCTCAATTATTGTGAAACATCAGAAAAATAAATATGTAGACGCAATTATCAACGAATACCGAACAAAAGGCGGCAATCAAGTTGTCTTTATGGATAATGCAGCCCGTGCAATCGTTAAAACCATTCGTTCGGGCGGAGTTGTAGCGATTATTGCCGACCAAAGCGCGCGCCGCAACAACGGCATTGTCACTGAATTTTTCGGGCGTGAAGTATTGACTTATGCTGCGCCTGCAGAACTCGCCTTAAAATTTAACGTCCCGATAATCTGTGGATTTGCCCACAGAGACAGCGAGGGTGTATATCATGTGAAGATGTCGGAACTGAAATCAGATGACCTCGAAAACAATGATGAAGGCATTTTGGAATTAACCAAAAGGCATGTCAAAGCCCTCGAAAACGCAATCAGAGAGCAACCCGAAATGTGGTCATGGCAACACAGGCGTTGGAAATATAATCCCGGTAAAACTACAGATCTATACAAAGAGTCAGGTCTGAAATGAAAAAAAAAGCATTAAAAGATTTCAAGCACACAGCTCTGATCCAAACAGCCTTTCTCGGCGATGTAGTTCTGACATTGCCCCTGGTTCAGGCAATAAAAGAAATCAATCCCGACATTAAAATCACTTTTGTAACAACTCCCGCCGCTGCTTCAATAGTACGTTTGGCAGATGCTGTTGACAATGTGATAGTCTATGACAAAAGAGGCGGCCAATCCGGATTCGGCGGAATAAGCTTCATGGCGGCATCTTTGCACGATTTGGGAGTAGATGTAGTCATTAGTCCTCATCGTTCGCTCAGGACAACGACAATCAGTAAAATAACCCGTACTCACACAGTAGGCTTTGACAAAAACGCAATGTCCTTCTTATATTCAGCCACAGTCAAATATAAACCACATTTGCATGAAATCAAGAGAAATTTATCCCTCTTATCAGCTTTTTCTGATACGCCTGATTATATTGATAATCTCCCTGTTCCCAAAATCACAATACCTGAATCAGACAATGAAAAAATTAATGGATTATTGAAGGAAAACGGGGTAGAGGATGATGACAAAATCGTAGTTCTCGCTCCCGGATCAGTTTGGGCTACAAAAAAATGGACTGAAGAAGGCTCCGCCGATCTGACAGTCTTATTAAAAAAGGCCGGATATACGCCCGTACTGATCGGCGCTGAATCGGATCAACCCATTTGCGATCGAATAAAAGAAAAATCCCAATGTCTGTCATTTGCCGGAATAACATCCCTTCCACAGACGCTTGCTCTAATGAAAAAAGCTCGCTTGGCAGTGACAAATGACAGCGCCCCGACTCATTTTGCCGGGTTAGGTCGATGCCCTGTTGTAACAATCTTCGGAGCGACAGCAACGATATTTGGGTTTGGCCCGATCGGTCAATTTGACAGAGTTGTGCAAAACGAAGAATTGAAATGCAGACCATGCGCAATTCACGGACAAAATCAATGCCCCGTCGGCACTTTCGAATGCATGAAAAGTATTAGTGCCGAAAGAGTTTTTGAAGAATGTAATAAATCCTTATCTGCGACGACTTTATAAGTAGTAGTGCAGCAGCAGGGTAAAATTATAAGTGCTGTAGGGGCGAACCCTGTGTGGTCGCCCGGCGTAGTTTCACGATAGAATACGCTACTGTTAAATGCCCGGAAAATAACTCCGGGCGAGCACGCAGGCATCGCCCCTACAAATGGGAATGTCATAATGGATTTGATGACATTGTTTCGATTTTTCAGGGTTTGTTTTATCCTCATAAAAATAAATGAAAATATTTTGAGACCAATTCGAGGTTAATGTGTCATTAAGTAATAGAGACATTAAAATGAAAAGTTCTTTTGAAATATTAAATGTTTTCGGAAGTATGATCAGAAAAAACGACAAGACTAAGACCAAGCAGACAATCAGAACTGCCGCGCTTATTTGTGCATCAATTTTGTTTATCACAGCTTGTGATGTTTGTGAGCCGATCAAACCCGCTAAATATGAGAGTGAAATATATTTTTCGGCAATGCCCTTAACTGAGTCAGTGCCGTCGATATACGGAATTGACGCGCAAGGAGCAGACCTGAGAGAGATAATCAAAAATGGAGTCCTCTGTTCTGCACCGGCAATAAACGGTAATTTCGCTTTTATACGTGAAGAAGCAGGCTCAACAAGCCTGATGATCTACGAGGGAGAGGACGCAGGAGTAAAAAAAGTCCAACTCGGCGAAGCATACAAAAATCCCGGTGACGCGGTTATCTCCGCAAAAGGTAATTATCTGGCTTTCACCGCTGAACATCTCGGTGACAGAGTTCTTGTCCTACAGGACAACAGCATCGGCGCCGTTCAGAAAGAGGTCAGTCAGAAGTATTTACTCGGATCAGGATTTGCTTTTTCACCGGACAATGAGTATTTGGCGTTTTTTGAAGAAGACCCCGGAATAATTCTTAAAATTATTCACACGGACGATCTTGCTGTCAAAGAAACCAACTTCTATCCGGCAGGATCAGTCAAACTGAGCTCTGAAGCAAGGGTCGAATGGTCTCAAGACAGTCAGTGGATCACTTATACTTTGAACGAAGAAGACGAAGATCAGATTTATGTCAGATCGCTCAACGGCACAATCGGAAGAAAGTACACAGCCAAGAAATTTGGCGCCCTTCATCCGGTGTTCGCGCAAGACGAAACTGATTTATGTTGTTCCGGCAGACTCGGTCATATCCATCGCTACGATGTTGCGACCGACACCACAAGAAGATATTATCTTGTAAAAGCCGACACTTCGTTTGAGATGAATAAGTATCCGAGATGGTCGTCAGAGGGTGAAGATAAAGTGATCTACTCATGCTATCCGAAGCATAACACAGAGGGGAAGTTTTCTGCTGTGCTGAAGATAGTCAGTGACGTTTATAATACTGATTACGAAAAGATGCGACACAGAGTATTATGCTCGAATGTGTATAAAGCTTTCTGGCGAAGAAAGTAATTAAGTCAACGCAGACAATGACCGGGCAAATTGAAGTTAAACAATAAAACAGCATATCAGTGGCCGACAGATACAGCAAATATAACGACTCCGAACTTTTTCATGCTTTGAAAGGCAATGATCAAGAAAAAGAAGCTGCGTTCGGCGAGCTGTATACCAGGTATTCGCAAAGAGTTTACGCTTATTGTTTAAAAGTGGTCGGCAACGAAACAGACGTGCAGGATATCTTTCAGGAAGCAATGCTGAAGTTTTACGACTCAGCAATCAAATTGAAAAGTTTGGATAATGTCCCGGGCTATATGCTGATAACAGCAAGAAATATATGCCTCAATTTTAAAAGAGATAAAAAAAAGACATTTAATATAGACGATTACCAGTTCTTTACTAATGACAGCGGATATGAAAAGAAAGAGTTATTACAACTGCTTTCCACCGCGCTTGAACTTCTCGACTTCGATTACCGCGAAGCATTTGTCCTCAGACTATATCACGGTATGACATACAAAGAGATAGCTGAAGTGGCGGGAATATCAGTCTCCGCGGCAAAGAACAGAGTTTGGCGAGCCAAAGACAAAATAAAAGAGATTTTGGCTCCTTACACAGAAGATTTATCAAAGATAAAATAGACAGATATTAACAGATAAAAACAGACAGACACTAACAGACAATTATAGACAGAACAGATTATGAGTAACAAAGATTTAATACGACAGTACATGGACGGGGAACTGGACAACGTCGGCGAAGATGTCCTATTCTCAGAAATGGCGAATGATCGTGCTTTGCGAAGCGATTTCAATCAGCATATTGAGATTGATAACGCGGCAAGAACCGACATGAGCAGAATAAACGTCCCTGCAGAATCTTCAAGGACAATTTTTTCAACTCTCGGATTTGCCATTCCGGCAACAATCAGCGGTAGTGTTGTTAACGGTCCCGTCGGTTTGTGGTCTCGTTACGGCAAAACAGTTATTGCAGCTTGCTCAGCAGCTTGTGTTACGGCCTTGATGTTTGTCGTTACGAACGATCCGGCCGAAGAAAATATTCAGACTGCGTCTAATGCATCAAGACCTGCTGTTGAAGCAGTAATCCAAGCGCCTGTAGTAAGTTCATTCGCTGATGCCGCCGCCGATAATCAGGCATCGAATGTTATTGTCGCTAATAATGTTGAATCTGTCACAACGACTGTACCCGCTGTTATTAATACAACTGCAAATTCATCTAATATCAATACTCTGAGTGTAACTCCTGTAATTGAAAACGAGAATGTGCGGAATGATGCTCCGATTCAAGTTCTTGCAAAATCAAATTACGATCTTGCGCGAAATGAAATATCACTCGGCAGATCAAATTCAGTCTTTATGCCGAATAATTATCAACAGGATGATCTTGATTTGTTATCAAATGACATCTCAGGCAGATGGATAGTTGAATTGTCAAATAACAGCTCTCTTAATGATAATGTAATCGTTCCCGGATCAGAAACCGGAGTTCTTGAAAACTTGAACTTAGCGTTGATGTACAAATCTACCCCTAATTGGTCATTTGGTGTTCAACTCGGTCGCGAGACTTTCAACAAAATATATGACTTAGACGCTAATACAAACGCTTTGATGAATCGTGGTTGCTGGACTTATGGCGCGATCGCCAAATACTCAACTGATTTCATGAGCCTCATGTTCCCTTATATACAGGGTTTTGCGGGCGGATCCGAATTCGGTTTCCTCAGCAAACTCAGAGTAGGAACAGAAATACCTGTTAACAACATGATCTCACTAAATGCCGGACTCGAATACGGAGGATTATTCTCCAACATCTACGGCAACATCAACCGAATAGACAAATTGTCATTCGTCGGCAGCATGAGCTTCAATTTCTAAAAAAAATATATACAAGGGAGCTAGCCTCCCTTGTTTCTACATAGATCCTTCGTATCGAAGGCTGACAAAACCTGATGCTCTCCGACATGCCCCGCCGCAGAGCGAAATTGTAACAAACACAAAATAAAATAAATTAGAAGCTGCGGAGAGGTGATTTGCATTATCCACAGTGGATTCCTACAATTGACTTAATAAAAACTTTTCTTGTCTATTCATCAAGAGATATTTTATGAAAACCCGAACATTACTTCTTTTTTCAATCTTAGCAATTATTTCCAATGTTTTTTCGGCGAAAGCGGAAGATAAGTGGGTGCAGTATACTTATAGCGACAATGTGCGTGCTATTGCTGAAGAAGGTGACTATATGTGGCTGGGGACTAACGGCGGATTAGTTAAAATGAACAAAACAACAGGTGAAAAGGCTTTTTATAATGCTGGGAACTCCGGATTGCCTGTTAATAGTATTCGTTTAATCGTTATAGATTCACTTGGGAACAAGTGGCTTGGGACTAAAGGCATTGTGAAATATGACGGCACGAAATGGACTGTGTATAATACAGGAAATTCAGGATTGCCGAGTGATGGAGTGTATTCAATTGCAATAGACAAGCAAGGAAATAATTGGATCGGAACAAGTCAAGGAATAGCGAAATATGACGGCATGAATTGGACAGTGTATAATAGCGTCAACACCGGAGTGCCTATTAATTCTATTTATTCAATCGCTATAGATTCCCAAGGTAATAAGTGGTTTGGATCATATGGTCGTGTAATAAAATATGACGGTACGAATTGGATTGTTTATAATGAGGAAAACACCGGAATAGCGATTAGTCATGTAAATTCAATCACAATAGACTCTCACGGGAATAAGTGGTTTGTAACACAAGAAGGTGTAGTGAAATATGACGGCACGAATTGGACTGTGTATAATACAGAAAATTCAGGATTGCCGAGTGATTATGTAAATTCAATCACAATAGACTCTCAGGGCAATAAGTGGTTTGGAACACTAGAAGGTGCAGTGAAATATGACGATACGAATTGGATTGTGTATAATTCTGACAACTCAGGATTACCGCATAAAACTGTATATTCAATTACGATAGACTCCAAAGGCAATAAGTGGTTTGGAACAGGAAAAGGTGTAGTGAAATATGACGGTACGAATTGGACTGAGTATGAAACCCGCAATTCAGGACTGTCCGGTAATCATGTGCGTGCTTCAGCGATAGACTTCCAAGGCAATAAGTGGTTTGGAATATCATACGGTGGTGTGGTGAAATATGATAGCACGAATTGGGCTGTTTATAATAAAGAAAACTCCGGATTGCCGGATAGTACTGTGCTCTCAATATCAATAGACTTTCAAGGTAATAAGTGGTTTGGAACTCGAGAGGGTGTAGCGAAATATGACGGTACGAATTGGACTGTGTTTAATGAAGAAAACTCCGGATTAGCGAATAATTATATAACTTCCTCCGCAATAGACTCTCAGGGCAATAAGTGGTTCGGAACATATGGAGGCGTAGCGAAATATGACGGCACGAATTGGATTGTATATAATCCGGACAATTCAGGATTACCGACAAACTACATGACTTCAATTGCAATAGACTCTCTTAACAATAAGTGGTTTGGATTACAACATGGCGTAGCGAAATATGACGGCACGAATTGGATTGTGTATAATTTCCACAACTCCGAATTGCCGAGTGATGGAGTGTTCTCAATTGCGATAGACAAGCAAGGAAATAAGTGGATTGGAACAAGGAGTGGCTTAGCGAAATATGACGACTCAGATTGGACAATATATAATACAGCCAACTCAGGCTTGCCGAATAATCGTATTTACTCAATCGCAATAGACTCCCACGGCAATAAGTGGTTTGGAACTGCATATGGCGTAGCCAAATATGACGGTACGAATTGGACAGTGTATAATACTCGTAACTCCGGATTGGTGTACCACGATATTCAAACAATCTCAATAGACAACCAAGACAATAAATGGTTTGGAACAGCCAGCGGCCTGGCAGTCCTCTTCGCAGGCGAAACTGACATAGTCGAATACCAAACTATTGCCGGGTCTCATTTATCCGTCACGCCCAATCCAATAGCTGACGAAACAAAAATCAGCTTTGTCACAGCCGAAGCCGCAAATGTGAATCTGTACATAACAGACCTTTCGGGAATTGTTATCGACAGACTTGTTAATAATGAATTTCGATCAGCAGGAGAGCATAGTTTGAAATTCCGTGCCGACGGATTGGCCGCCGGAGTCTATTTCTGCACTCTGAAGGTAGGAAAGATTTCTGAGACAATAAAGATCGTGCTGAAGTAGTCTCAGAAAAGAGAGAATCTTAATGAATAACTCGTTGTTTACTTAAACGGAAACTTTATAGCATTGAAACACACTCGAACCATATTAAGCAGAATAGTATTCTTCGCACTGATGTTATTTTCATTTGCGTCATGCAAATGCCCTGTTGAATCTGAAAACGTTGTTATTGAACCCAAAGCAAAGGCTTATATAAATATTATTCATGCCGTAAATGAGGCGGGTCCTTACAAAGTTGAGGCATGGAACAGAGTCCTGATTGAAAAATTAGAACCCAATCAAGATAATTTTGATTATGTTTCAATCGGTGCCGGAGAGTGCGATTTGTCTTTCACTCCTGAGAATGATTCGCTGTTTGTAGTAAAATATCCCATTACTCCTGTTCAGGGAGAAGCCTATACTTTGGTTCTCAGCGGCTATAAGACTCCGCGTGACCCAATAATATTCATCAATGACAGAATTGACCACTACAGATCGGACAGAGCTTACATAAGGTTTGTTAACGCCATTAGCGGTTATAATTATGATGACACAGATTTTTGGGTGAAAATTATAAGTTTGGAAACAGAAAAAATCGCGTCCGGCGAATACACAGTCTTTTTCGAAGTTGACATTACTAGATTTGACTTAGAATTAAGCGCAAAGTTTTGGATGGCGGCATTTGAATTGACTCCTGAAGCGGGGAAATTATATACAATTGTTCTTCGCGGCGACAAAAAATTAGGTTGGTATGATTTCAAGAAAATTGTAACTGATAAAAAATAAGTGAGAGAAAAATATTAAATAATCAGCTATACAGGTGATACCGCAGACAATTCAAAAGTATGAGAGCTTTTGAAACAAATAGGCAGCAAATCTTCCGATAACAGCAGCCTTTTGGAACGAAGCGGAATATCAGCATAATACTATATTTTGCGATTTCATTGCCGATTATTTGAGAAGAGATTTATCTGAAAATGATAAATCTGTTTTTTTTATATTTTATATATTATTGTAGGGGCGGACCCTGTGTGGTCGCCCGGAGTTATTGCACAATATTTGTCTGACTCCCCTCCTGTTCCGAGGAGGGGTGCCCGAAGGGCGGGGTGGTTCTTATCTTCTTCCGGTTAACCACAAAAAAAAGGGCTGATCTAAAAAAGATCAGCCCTTAATATTTATCTTACAAGCAATGATAAGTTATGAGATATCATGTGCGACAAAAGGAACTAACGCAAGATGACGAGCATACTTGATAGCGTTAGCAATTTGTCTCTGCTGATAAGCGTTGACGCCCGTGATGCGACGCGGGAGAATTTTGCCTTGATCGTTAGTAAAACGAGACAAAAAGTTAGGATCGAGATAATCAATGATTTTTGATTGTTTCAGAGGATTTTTTTTCTTTCTGACCTGGTTACGCTTGTTAGGTCTGAAGCCTGATCCTGTCTGCATCGGGTGGAT
>JAQIDA010000301.1 GCA_027858275.1 Candidatus Kapaibacterium sp.
AAACTTCAAAGCGCGCCGATTTCAACTATCCATAGTTTTTGCTCATCTTTATTAAGGGACTTCCCTATTGAAGCGGATGTCAATCCTAATTTTACTGAGATAAACGATGCCGACAAAATCAGAATAACCGCCGACGCAATCAATAATTTGTTTGAGGAATATCTTGAAGGAGATGAAGAGCAAAGAGAGTTACTCAAAAATGTTTTTGGCTTATACGGTCGCTCGAAAGTTGAGACTTATATCAGAAATTTGCTCAATCACAGTGAACTAATGCCTGTTATTATTGATTTTTATAATCGGTATTCAAATGATGATATAATTCAGATTCGAGACAAAGCCGCAATTGCTAAAGTTCGCGATTCCTTAGAGGCTTCTTTAGAGCATATTAGCTTTGTGATTGATAACATTGATGAAGAACTTTTTTTTGATTTAAAACGAAGCAAGAACAAGGCGATTGAAGGATATACGGAAGTCAAAACATTATACAGCAGACAATTAAATTCTGCTGAAATAATTAATTGGAGTTCTGTTGTCATTGAGGATTTAATTGATATTTGCGCGAATATAATTGAGATCAAGAAGCTGCTTTATAAAAAGAGTTCTACTGAATTATTCAAACACTGGAGTGATTGTTGCATTGATCCGGATTCTCCTGTTATCGCAAAAGCCGCTAATGAAATTGATGAGATAATTAAGATATGCGATTTAGTTAATACTCATCATCTTGATTATGAGATGTTGAAATATGTCAGAATAATTCTTGCGCTGTACATTGAGACAGATGAAAAAGTTGAGGAAGAAAAGCAATTGCTCGGCGCCCTGAGTTTTGACGACATGTTGTTAAAGACGCGTGAGATGCTCAAAAATGACGATGTTCGTCAGGCTGTCCGTCGAAAGATAAAGTATCTGATGGTCGATGAGTTTCAGGATACAAACCAATTGCAATATGATATAATCACTTCAATTGTGCCGGAGCTGATCGCCAACAGGTATACATTATTTGAAGAAAAAGAGGGCGAATGCCCTAATTTATTTGTCGTCGGCGATGCTAAACAAAGTATATACGGATTTCGCAATGCTGATGTACGGGTCTTCAATAAAGCAAGTCGGGATATTTATAATTTCAATCAGAACAGATTTGTAGCCGGAGAAATATCTGAAAAATTCCTAACTCCTTCCGGCGAAATGAACGCAAGCAAAGATGAAGAAATCAGGGGAAATTTAGAATTATCTTCTTCCTTCCGATTAGCCGCACTGAATGCCGCCTTTGTCAATAAAGTTTGCGGCAATATAATGAGGGCCGACGATTCGGATTATGATGTTGAATATACTCCCTTTGTTTGCGCGCATAAAAGCATTGATCTTTTCGCCGGCAGAAACACTTTGGTCGAACCGGTTGATTTGTCTGAATTCGACTCGGAAAGCGGAACGGCTGAGATTTTGTTATATATTGATGAATCAACTCAAACAGAAAATTCCGCCACAGAGAATCCTGTGAAATCTCAGGAAGAACCGGCGATAAAAAATGAAGGCGAATTGTTGGCTTTGCGAATCAAGGAGCTGATTGAATATGATAACAACAAGTATACTTACGGGGATGTAGCAGTTCTGTCGCGGTCCCGAACTAAATTCGCGGCTTTGGCAGAAGCTTTCAGAGAATTTAATTTACCATATATATTGCACAGCGGGAACGGATTTTTTGAGACACAGGAAATCTCTGATATAATATCAATTCTGAATTTTCTGCACAATCCTTATGATGATATTTCATTGACCGGAGCGTTGAAATCTCCATTTTTCAGTTTATCGGATACGATGCTGTTGAAAATCAACATTAATCATTCGGAAGATTGGAAATATTCGCCTGATCCACTTTGGGACAAATTGCAAGGATTCTGTTCTGCCGATAATTCCGAAGCAAAAGAATTTGACGATTCCGCAGCGGCAAAGAGAGCAGTCAGGATTCTAAGTGATCTTCTCAGTCGTGCGGCATCTATGACTATTGCCTCTCTGATTGGCGAGATATTGAATAGAACTACTTGGCGAGCGACTGTGAAAAATATGCGCGGCAAAGAGCAAGCGGAAGCCAATATTGAAAAACTTATCTCTTATGCCCGTGATTTCGAGAACAGAGGTTTCCGCAATATGTTTGATTTCACTGAAGAGTTGAAGCTGATTATTGACTCAAATGTCAATGAAGGAGAAGCTGTCTTTTCAGCGAGTACGGACGCGATCAACGTTATGACTATTCATGCTTCGAAGGGATTGGAGTTCCCGGTTGTAGCTTTATATAACTCAAATGCAAGGAGCGGAAAACCGGAAAGCTTTTTCGTTAATGAGAAATTCGGAATATCTTTCCCGACGCTTGTTGCCGATCAACAGAGCGGCGTTCGCAAGACAAGTTCCACCCTATTGCAGGAGCTGAATCGAGATATGAAAAAAGTTTCAGAGTCTGCCGAGGAAAAAAGAATTTTATATGTTGCTTTGACCAGAGCAGAAAGTCATATCATTGTTTCCGGCAGCACAAAACCAAGTAAGTCCGGAGCTCTGTCCGCGCCTTTAGGGTTTATGAAGATGATCGTCGCCGGATTAGGAACTGACCTGATTGAAATGACAGCAAATGATACTTTTATGCAATCTGATAATTTATTTATTCTCAAAGACGATGAGTTATTTGAACATAAGTTAACATTCCCTATAAAAATAACGACTAATGTAAGCTCCGAAGCAACTGAAACAGCGGATAAGATCAAAAACAGGGATATTCCTGAAAGGCTCATTCTAATTAACGATTTGGCATCGGAAATAAGCAAGGAAATATACTCAGCCACTAAATTATCGACTTTTGAAAAAGATCCTGTTTCGTATATCGACAGATATATACTCGGTTTGCCTCAGGAGTATGAATCAGAGGGAGCTAAACCTAAAGCCGGATCGGACAATGATTCCGTGCAAGGCAGTATGGCAGGAACATTGATCCACGAAGTGCTTGAGAATATTAAATATTGGTTCGACGAGTCGGGCAATGTTGATGAAGAAAAATTGAAAGAATATGCTGATCATGCGGTCAATGAGAGTGAAAGATATATTACGCCGAAACTGAAAAAACGCATATTAATCGAGTGTCGGGCAGTTGCTTCAACTGATTTGCTAAAGTCTGTGGCAAAAAATATATCTGAGTCTTCGAGCGAATCAACATCGTTGATTCCGATTGGTCAAGATTATATAACGGCAGCAACGGACTTGATTGTTGAGACTGATTCGGGGAAAGAAATATGGGACTGGAAAACTAACTACATAGATTCATCCGAGAAAATGGATAAGTTGGCTAAAGCCTACGAATTACAGATGAAAATCTATGTTTATTTCTACTTTTTAAACTCTCCGGATCAAGCCGATTACACAGCAAGACTGCTCTTCACTGCTGAAGCGGCAGCGAAGGTCAAAACGGAGAATTGGACACGCATGTTCACATGGTCTAATGCCGAAGTTGAATCATTCGGAAATTTGATAGCCGGTAAAATTGAGGAATTGAGAACGGGCACGTTTACTGTTTGAGTATTTCTGATTTCCCGAACAGTGAAATATTTTATGACAATTATTTGCCGGACTCTTCAAGTTTGTTGTATTCGTCTTCAATCAGAATTTTCTCTTCCGGAAGCAAAGTTTTGTTTCTTCTTGACATAACTGTTTCCGCGGTTTGAATTGCTTTTCTGAGTAAGTATGTGGCAGAATTTCTTTTTCCGCCCCATGCGAATGAAGGTATCGCGCTCGGCAAAAACCATTCGCTTACCAGTATTGCGCTGATGCCGCATACGGTTCCGGTTGTAAACATGGAATTAATTCCTGTTTTGGTATGATCGCCGCAGAGCAGACCGAGAAACATTCTCTGAGTATTCACTCTTTTGTCTCTAAGGAAAACACTAATATCGCCGTAAGTATTTTTTAGATCGGAATTGTTAGTATCAGCACCAAAGTTGACCCATTCTCCAATCCAGGAATGACCGATAAATCCGTCATGCTGTTTGTTGGAATAAGCCTGAATAATGGTTCCTTCGATTTCGCCGCCAACTTTGCAAAATTCACCGACAGAAGTTTCTTCATAGATTTTCGCAGCTACTTTTACAGTAGAGTTCTCCCCTATTGAGCAAGGACCGATTATGACAGCATTCGGCATAATTTTGACATTGTCAGAGAGGATTATACTTCCTTCTGAGGCATCAAGCACAACGCCGGGGGCTATCTTGACATTTTTTCCGATTAATATTTTTTCTTTGCCCACAAAATTCACAGCGGTATATACAGAAGCGTCCGGTTGAGTAAATTCTGTAAAGATTGAAACGTCCTCATTGATCTCACTGCCGTTGTGGTCTATTGCGTCCCAAAGATATGTAATGAATTTCACGTCCTCAATATCAATTCTTTGCAGGTAACTGCCAAAACTTCCGAGCAGGGAGATAAGGAATTCTTTGTCCTTGTCCGATGGTTGAACCATTTCTGAACCGGGCATATAGACAGCAAACGGTACTCCGTTGCTGGTAAATAACATTGACTTTCCCTGGCCTTCTTTGAAATCAAATTCCGAATACGCTTTTTTGAGCCTGTCAATTATTTTTTTCGACGGCACAGACGCTGCGTTCCAGATCAGCATATCTTCTTTTTTCAAGGAATGATTTTTACGGTTAAATCGTTTCAAAAATGATTTGATATGATTTTCACGGCCTTGATAAATCATTCTTGCATCAGGAAAGATTCGTTCAAGTTTTTCAAATATTCTTAATGCGCCGCATCGTAATTCCCAAGCAGGATGTAATACGGAAAAAGGATAGAGATTTTCTACCCTTTCGGTTTCAAATAATAATATTGATTCAATATTCATGATGAAGCTTATTTTATTTCCAAAAATTCGACTTCGAAAATCAATGTGGAATTTGCGGGTATCGGACCGCGAACTCTGCTGCCGTAACCTAAATGAGGCGGCACAATGAGTTTGCGTTTGCCGCCGACTTTCATTGACATAATGCCTTCGTCCCAACCTTTGATAACTTGCCCGACACCTACGCGGAATTCAAAAGGTTTATTGCGTTCGACTGAACTGTCAAATACTTTTCCGTTTTCGAAAGTACCGTGATAGTGAACTCTGCACGTTTGTCCAATCTTGGGTGAAGCGCCGTCTCCAATTTTAATATCTACGTATTGCAAACCGGATTCAGTAGTGATCGCTGTGGCCGCTGAATCAGACTTTACTGTTTTGCTGTCGTTCGAATCGTTTGATCCTTCAGTCGGATCAGCAGAAACTGTTGAAGCAACAAACATAGATAATGTCAGACTTATGATTGAAAGAAGTAATTTCATTATATTCCCGGTTAAATAACAATCATTATCCTAATTTACGCTTCAGAACAGCTTTGATAAAGTTAATAAACAAAGGCTGCCCTTTTACTGCTCTGGATTTCAATTCCGGATGGAACTGAACGCCGACAAACCAAGGATGATCCGGAAGTTCTACCATTTCGATCAGTTTTTCGTCCGGAGACTTTCCGCTTAAGACCAATCCGTTTTCGTTGAATATATTTCTGTAATGATTGTTAAATTCATATCTGTGTCTGTGACGTTCGGAGAAATCTGTTTGGCCGTAAGCTTCGAAAGCCTTTGTACCTTTTTTGACACAACAGGGATATGCACCCAGTCTCATAGTACCGCCTTTATCTTTGATATCTATTTGATCGTACATCAAATCAATAACAGGATGCTCGGTTTTTGAGGAAAATTCGGAAGAGTTTGCGTTGCCGAGCTTGCATACGTTTCTCGCGTATTCAATTACAGCACATTGCATTCCGAGGCAAATTCCAAAGAACGGAATATTGTTTTCACGAACGTATTTAACTGCTTTGATCTTACCTTCGATACCTCGATGGCCAAAACCCGGGCCGACGAGTATACCGTCAACTTTATCGAGATATTCCTTTGCTGTACCGTCTTCGATATCTTCGGAATTAATCATTTTAACGTTGACTTTAGTGTCATTGATCGATCCTGCGTGAATGAATGATTCGATAATACTTTTGTAGGAATCTCTGTATTTAGTATATTTACCGACTAATCCGACTGTAACTTCGTGCTTAGGTGAAATTATTTTATCGACAAATTTTCTCCATATTTCGTTATTTTTCTTGTCAGGAACAATGCTCATCTTCTTAAGAATTAATTCAGCCACATTCATTCTGTCGTACATCAGAGGGACTTCATAAATAGTGTGTTCAACATCCAAACCGTCTATAACAGCTTCTTCTTCAACATTACAGAAAAGAGCGATTTTACGGCGTTCTTCTTCGGCAAGGGCAAATTCAGTTCTGCAAATCAGCAAATCGGGTCTAATACCATATTCCATCAATAATTTCACAGAATGCTGAGTCGGTTTAGTTTTCAATTCGCCTGCTGCTTTTATATACGGGACATAAGTTAACAAGATATTGAAAGCATGATCTTTGCCGCGCTCAGTCGTGAACTGACGAATGGCTTCTAAGAAAGGCAGTGATTCAATATCACCGACTGTTCCGCCGATTTCGACAAGAACAAAATCGTATTCTCCTTCGAATATTTCAATGTGTTCTTTGATCTCATTTGTGATATGCGGGATAACCTGAACAGTCTTTCCGAGATATAATCCGCGGCGTTCCTTAGTTATTACGTCATAATAAACGCGTCCGCTGGTAGTATTGTTTTTTATGGAAAGAGATTCGTCAATAAATCTTTCATAGTGACCAAGATCAAGATCAGTCTCAGTGCCGTCATCAGTTACATAAACTTCGCCGTGCTGGAATGGATTCATCGTCCCGGGATCAACATTGATGTAAGGATCGAGCTTCATAATTGTTACTGAAAATCCTCGTTGCTTCAGGAGCAAACCAATAGAAGCTGCTGCTATACCTTTCCCGAGGGAAGATAATACGCCGCCTGTTACGAAAATGTACCTGGTTTTGATAGTTGACTTTGAGACTGTTTCGGAATCCATACACTGTCACTTTCTATATGTTTTATTAACTATATTGATCGTTTTTATCCAACATCAAAATTAGCAAAACTTTGTCAGATGAGCAACTAAGTGTCAGTAATAAGATTGTAAATATGAAAATAAATATTTTGTGCAACTATCAATTGATGTTTTCCTGATGAAAAAAAGATTTGTAGGTTTAATCCGAACAGCTAGTGATGTTGATTAGGCCTCTTATAAATATCATATTAAAAAAGCCTTATGGACAATGTCCATAAGGCTTATACAATTGATATCCCTAGTTGTTGTAAGTTCAATATATTATTT
>JAQIDA010000305.1 GCA_027858275.1 Candidatus Kapaibacterium sp.
CATTAACCAAGAACTTGTTTACACCTTCCTCACTGAGAAGCGCAGCGGCACTGACAACGGCATAGCCCTTAGCGTTACCGCCGGGATCAATTTTCATACCTTTCTTTTTTAAATATACGGTCAAATTTTCCTTGTCCAATTCAATGAGTCTGTAATCAACGGTCGGCAGAAGATTTTCAATCTCTGTTTCCGAGGGGATATGAATATCGCCGTCCGAGCTGAACCCCCAAAGCTCCGATATAGCTCCGATAGTTATATCGAAAAGACCTTGATATTTTTTTGAAAATTCTTTTGCGTCGGAGATAAGTTCGAAGGTTTCTTGGATGACTTTTACCGCTGAAATACCGGCCATTGAATTGATCCTGGAAATTACGCTGTTCTTGTTTTGGAAGCTGTAGAGGCTGTCAATACGCTCAATTTCTTTGAATGCAAAATATAGAGCCTTCTTAGCCGCGGGAATGTTCTTGCTGATGACTTTTGCTTCAATCACAGTCCCCAGCAAATTTTTCGACACATTGATTTCAAAGGTTTGGTCCTCCTCCGCTTGAGATATAACAGAGGAAACGCAGAACAGGAAACAAGCTATATATACAATTGTCTTAATAGCTGACTCCGTCAATGCCTGATGAATTAACTCCTTCTAAAGTCAATCTTACTTGGTTCGGAATACATACGATATGTTGCCCGGTTTGACTGATCGGATGTGAATTTTGGCATGTCTTGTGTTTGCAGGAAGTCGACACTACTCGAGCTTGCCGGTTTTCAACGCTGACAAACAATTCGCCTTTGGACGAAGGAATTATTATCTCTTTGTGATTTTCCGATATATCCAATCTGTTAATCAATATATTGTCAGAATGAATATTCAGATATCGAGCGTAAGTATTATTTTTTGTTCTGAATACAAGCAGTTTCGGGTCTTTGACTGAGCTCGGCAGGTTCAGCACAGAACTCAGTTGCCTCAATTTTGCGGAAAAAGTCCCTTTGTCCTGACGGTAATCAATCAATTGATTGTTATTCAGATACACGATGTCCCCGATATGATTGCCATACATCTGATGCTCTTCGAATTCAACGACAGACTTGCTGATTTGCCCGATAAAACTACTGATATACTCAATTGCCGAAGCGGAATTATCTGTAAGAATTTCAAGGGAGAAGCCGGAGCCGGTATATGAAGTCCCCAAAGCTGAGAGGTTCACACTTGAAAAAACGGAAACAGCAGTTCCCACTGCGGCAAATCCACTCAAACGTAAAAAATTTCTTCTGTTCATTATTTTCTCCTTGAATCTAAATTGAGTATTTGAATCCTATGCTAAACATATAAGCATAAAGGTCATATAATCCTGAATGCCAATCAGGACTGTCAGTATGTCGCCAATAAAACCTGATTGATGATATAAAATTGATGTCTTCATTGTCAATCAGCGGCATTTTATCGCCTGCTACATTGATATTAAAATGTATGTCGTTAGTATACATTTCTTTCATTTTGCTGTCGACTGTCATATAGCTGTAGACAGTGTCGTAGTGCTTTTTATAAAAATAAGCGGAAGACTGTGTGTAGTATCTGAATCCCAGACCCATAATAATCTTGTCATCCGAGAAAGAGCGTTGGTACAAAGCTGACAATGTGTGAGACATAATCTCCCAATCGTCTCTGTAGATGCGATATCCCATAGTAATTGAAGACACTTCCGATAGTCCGTAGATTGTACGCAGTCCGGCAGCTACTCTGTTGCGATGCTCAGGAGATATTGGCTCGTAATATTGAACCGTTCTGCTGTATGCAGGATCTTCATGTTGAAAATCAAATATTTTTACGACCTGATAAGGTTCGGCAAGAAATCCTTGAGCATTACTGTATGACAAATTTAATTGAGACAACAGATTTTTCCCCAGTATTTGCGTTATGCTGACATCACATGAAATAACGTCTTTATCAGCAGTCCAATGTTTTACCTGAGGAGAAATTTTATCCCAACTTCTAATCAATCCTACATCAACAATTGTATTCTTTTTTGCGAAAGGCATAGATACTTTGCCGATCAATGTATTGGATGTATAATCCTTTTCGTAGCTATATATATTTGTCAGAGACAAAGTCCAATCGCCGAGGATATGCGTAATTCCAAAAGTTCCTTCAAGTCGGTAGTCGTCGGGATCGTTGTCTCCGCCGCCGTTGAGATTCTTTGTTGCGGAAGTATAAGCGTCAATATCATTATTGTAGGTTTTGACATGCTGAGTTGAATAGACATTTTTGAAGATACTTCTCATCGAAGCGCAAGACATAACGTCCACCAGAAATCGACCATTGATTCCCGTAGTTTCGGATAATGACTTTTTGACGGAAATATCAGGATAGACAACATTGACGTTAAAATTATCAAAATATGAACTAATGTTGACCTGTAACTCCTCTTCAGGAAGTTCCTGAGCATTTGCGGAATAGTTTGCAATTGCCAATAATACTATAAATATAAGATATAGCCTACCCACAACCGCAGCCTCCGCTTTGAGAACCGTTTCCGCCTGCAGAACCTTCCCGTCTGTCGATGTGATGCTCCTGAAGACCTTTTTCAATCGGATCTCTGTCGAATTGCATTACCGGACTTGAAAGCCCCTCTCGTTCCCAGGGCTGGACAACTGTGCAAGCTGAAGCCGAGAACAGCATCGCAGCGAGGATAAACAAGAATAACAGTTTGCTCAAGATTTTCATACTATAACAACTCCTTCAATTCTTTTTCGAATTTAGATTTGATATCTTCGGTAAACCCTTCGTGAATGAATCTGATCAAGCCGGTTTTATCAATAATAAACGTTGTGGGCATCGTTTCAAAATTGAATTTTGGCGGGATTTTCTGTTCGTTGTCTAATATAATCGAGAAATTCGGGTCAAACTTTATTCTTTTTAGAAATTTCTTAGCATTTTTCGATCTCTTGTCGATATTAACGGCAACTACTTCAAGTCCTTGATCTTTGTATTTGTTGTATAATTCAGAGAGAAACGGCAATTCTTTAACACAGGGACCGCACCAGCTTGCCCAAAAATCAAGAATGATTACTTTCCCTTTGAAATCCTTCAGGGAGATTTCCTTCCCGTTGATGTCTACAGCCTTGAAGTCAGGAGCAGTACTGTTGATTTCAACCGAGCCGGCCGTTATCGCAAAGACTACAAAAAACAATATGCTGATATATATTTTATTCATAATTTCTCCTAAGGTTTGTTTTCGTCGCTCCACAAGCGACCATGGCATGGATAACAAGCCGGCGAAACAGTAGTCGGTATCGAATCAGATG
>JAQIDA010000336.1 GCA_027858275.1 Candidatus Kapaibacterium sp.
GAATATATTGAACCCATATCTGTCTGCTGAGTTGTTTTATCGCTTCAGATATGACAAAGGAGATCGATTCGACAAATTCAGACTTTATGTGGGCAGCGACATAAAATTATCTAAGCGAAATTCGCTGAAAGTATATTATCTCTATCAGCAAGAAATTAATATGTCGAAGCCGGGAATTCAAAGTGTTTACGGAATTTTTTACGGCTATGATTTTTGAGAATTATCCGCAGATTTCAGCTCATTTCAGCGAATAATTACAGATTATTCATCAAACGGGCCTTTCAAAGGTATTAATTCTAATATATATGATGTTTTTTTACGTTTTTCGAATATAATCATTGGATAATTAATCAAACGTCAATAACTTTGTTATTCTGATTTTTTGCGTTTTAATATAAAGATGTAATTGATCGGAATATTTCGGGTAGAAAATTGAAAATTATTAAATTATAGTATATAAACAGGGAGTTATTAAACTCATGGGAACTATGGAAAGAATTCGTCAGACATCACCGTATGCGCTGGCAGTATTTGCGGTTGTATTTGTAGGTTTTATGGTCATATCCGACGTGGATATTTCGAAAATATTCGGAGGTCAGCAGGATTATAATACAGCACCGGTCGCCACCATCAACGGTGAATCGATTCTCCGCAAAGATTATGACGATCTAAGATCACAGATTACTGATTCAAAAAGAGCAGAAGCTAAAGAAAACAAAACTGAATATGTATCTGATGAAAAAAAGATTCACAATGAAGCTTGGAGCCAGCTTATCAACAGTACTTTGCTGAAACAGCAAGCTGCTGAAGCAGGCATCTTTGTATCAGATAAAGAAATTCAGGATTTCTTCTTTGAAAACCCGCTTCCTGATTTGGCTCGTTGGTTTACTGATTCTACAGGATTCCAGAAAGACAAATATCTTGAATTGATTACTAATCCCGATATGCTCCTGGACATGTACGCAGGTAATGAAAACATTACTAACGAACAGGCTCAGGAAGAAGTTGATAAAATCAGAGCTTATTTATTAAACACAGAAAAGCAAGTTCGCACTAATAAATTGATTGCTTCTTTGTCAATTTTGGTCGGAACTTCTTATGGTATGATTCCTCCGGAATTCGCCAAAGAAAGATATTTAGCAGAAAACGCAACTGCCGATGCTAATTATCTCCATCTTGATATCGCCACTGTTCCTGACGCAGACGTTGAGGTGACAGACGCGGACATCAGAGCAGCTTATGACAGAAAAAAAGAATCATTCAAGCAAGTAGAACTCAGACAATTAAAATATATCAGATTAGATATTACTCCTTCCTCAAAAGACACTGTTCGCGCAGGAAAGAGAATCGACAGAATAATGGCTGATTTGGCTACATCTGATGATCCCTTAGTTCTTGACAGTATTTTCGATGTAAAATACAGTGAATACGGCGGCAAATCAGTTGATTTTACTCTTATGCAGGATCTTGGGGGCAAACTGACTACTTTGGCCGGTTTGGAAAAACACGCTGTTGCCGGTCCCGTCAGAATGTTTGACGGTATCTATTTCTTCCGCATGGACGACAAACGTTCAGGTGAGAATGAAGTGGTTAAAGCAAGTCATATTCTGATTAAATTCGGCAATAACAAAGACAGCGCAAAAGCTGAAATCAACAAGATATACAAAAAAGTTCTTCGCGGCGCGGATTTTGCGGAACTCGCGAAAAAACATTCTGAAGACCCCGGTTCAGCCATCAAAGGCGGAGACCTCGGTTATTTCGGCAAAGGCAAAATGGATAAAGATTTTGAAGCGGCAGCGTTTGCAACAGCAGCCGGCAAAGTTTCTAAACCAATTGAATCTGTATACGGATATCATATCATCAAAGTTCACGATAAAACATCTGACGAAATCAAATACACTGAAATTTGTATTAAACCTATAGTTTCATCTCCAACAAGAAACTCTGTGTTCCGCTTGGCTTATTCAATACACGCTCAAGCAGTTGAAGGTGTTTCTCTTGATTCTCTGGCAGTTCAGAATAATCTCAGAATAACAGAAACAGCTTATTTTGCTGAGAACACTCCTCAGTTGAACTCAGAGTATCTTTCTGATATGGCTTTCAAGAGCGAAATCGGAACAGTGTTTGAGCCAATTGATCTGGCAGACGCCGGTATCATTGTAGCTGAAGTATCTGACTCAAGAGCAGCCGGTTACAAATCATTGGAAGAAGTTACTCCAAGATTGAAATCAGATTTGATTCGCAACAAAAAATTAGATATTCTTAAATCTCAAGCTGAAGATTTATTTAACAAAGTAAACGCTGCAGGCAGCTTGGAAGCAGCCGGCATTGAAGTTAAAAACGCAACAGGCCTTAAGAGCGACGGCAATGTGCCTTCACTCGGTCGCGATATAGTTTTCACAACAAACGTATTCAAATTAGAAAACGGTAAGATTTCTAATCCGATTCGCGGTGATAAAGGCTATTATATCATTCAGGTCATCAAGAAAAATATCCCGAGCGATGAAATGATTACTGCGGCTCTGCCGGAATTTTCAAAAAAACTTAGTGAAAAGGATGCTCAGGCAATCTTCAACAGATGGTTTATGAAAGTTATGGAAGAATCTGAAATCATTGACTTCCGCAGCGAACAATATAAAGATTATTAAAATTTAAGTCCTCTTTACAGAGACTTTGCTCGACTTATCGAGGGCTTTATCTTTAAGATGAAGCCCTTTTTTTAATACAATTTCGAGAGAACTTGAGCAGCATGAAAATTAAAGCTGAAGATTTGACGGATTTGAGTAAGCCGGACGGCGGAAAGTTCAAAGTTAATTCCTTGAATGAAGCGCAGGAGTTTTGCCGTAAGCTGGCTGCCGGTCACTATGAGAACTTCCCCGTGGGATCTGTAATCATAGACAGGAACCTGCGTCCTGATTATTTCAGCGTATATGCTTTCTCCAGAACAGCGGACGATATCGCAGATGAGTTGACTCATCTTGATAAAACAGAGCTGATCTCTGTTCTTGACAACTATCGTGATCTTTTGTATAATGAAGATTTCGATTCTTCCGAATCAGGCAATCCTATATTTATCGCGCTAAGGCATACGACGGAAAAGCACGATATTCCGGCGGCTGTACTTGAGAAATTGCTGACGGCATTCAAACGCGATATAAACTTCTCACAGGCTCGGAATTTGGACGACCATCTCGATTATTGCAATTATTCGGCGAATCCTGTTGGTGAGCTTGTATTGCGTATTCACGGGGCTTATAACTCCAAGACAGCTCCGCTTTCCGATAAAATATGCAGCGGGCTGCAACTTGTTAATTTTTGGCAGGATTTGTCTCGAGATATTAAGATTGGAAGGCATTTCATACCTAATGACTTGATGAGTAAATTCGAATTGACGAAAGAAAATTTGTTTGACGAGAATAATTCAGCTAAATTGAAGCTCTGTCTTAATGAGTTGTACGACTATACCGAATCTCTTTTCGAAGAAGGTCGTGAGCTTATTCCGCATTTACCGGGATTTAGGCTTAAGAAAGAGATTGCCGTGACGATAAAGGGCGGAATGAGGATACTGAATAAATCAAGGAGTTTAGGTTCGGAGATAATATACAGGCGACCTAAACTAAACGGCATTGATATTGCGTCAATCTTATTTAGAGCTTTTTTCTGAAATAACTGTCAATCAAAGGAATTGTTAATCCTAACATGAAATCAATAAGTAAAAGAGATCTGTCAATGTTTGAGAATGTGAAAGCATTCGAGGGTTCTCAATCGAGTTTTACTTTTTCATTCGCGCTACTCCCTCCTGACGAGCGGCACGGGATGCACTCTCTTTATGCTTTTTGCAGTTATATTGACGATATAGTCGATGAAATTCCGGAGAACACTGACGAGATAATCGCTGAGAAACAGGGTCGGTTGAAATTCTGGGAGGAGACTATTGATAAAATCTACCGGAATAAAGTTGACTCCAAATTTATCAATCCTTTTGTGAAAACGATTAAGCGATTCAATATTCCCAAGCAGTATTTTATGACTTTGATAACCGGTTGCAGACGCGATTTATTCCAAACAAGATATGTTACTTTCGATGATTTGAAAGATTATTGTTATGGTGTGGCAAGCATTGTCGGGCTGATAAGCATAGAAATATTCGGGCATAAGTACGAAGAAACGAAAAACTATGCCGTGAATCTCGGATATGCTTTGCAGATTACTAATATCATGCGAGATGTGAAAGCTGATGCGGAAAGAGGTTATATATACCTGCCCCGTGAAGATATGAAACGCTTCGATTATACCGAAGAGGAATTGTTGAACGGGATCTATAATGAAAATTTTGCGGAACTGATGCGATTCCAAGCTAATCGGGCACGCGAATATTATCATCTTGCCCGGAAATCGTTGCATCCCGATGAGAAGTTGACTATCTTTTCAGCTGAAATAATGGATGCGATTTACTTTAGACTTTTAGAAAAGATTGAGCTGAATGATTTCGATGTATTCAAAGAGAGAATCAGGGTTTCACAGCTGCATAAATTGATGATCGTTGCCAAACAGCTGCTCTCAAATAAATTGTTTATCAGACGCTTGGTTAAAAATTCCGAGAAGTATTGATAATTTCAATCTTCTAACTTATATCCTACTCCCCTAATATTCTTGATCAGCGCGCCTGCCGGGCCGAGTTTTTCTCTGAGATTTTTAATGTGTACGTCTACTGTTCTGTCGAGAACGCCTTTGTCATGAACTCCGAGATGATCCAAAATTTGATCGCGGGCGTAGACCCAGCCTTTGCGTTTGGCCAGCAATACAAGGATTTTATATTCTGATGAAGTAAGTACAATTTTTTCGCCGTTGACAAAAGTCTCGTATTTCTGAAGATCGATTGCGATGAGATCAGCTATTTTAATAACTTTTGTTTTGACCTCTTGCACATTGCGGCGAAGCACAACTTTGACTCGTGCGACGAGTTCGCGGACTGAGAAGGGCTTGGTTATATAGTCATCGGCACCGAGTTCCAGACCGAGAACTTTGTCTGTTTCGTCACCTTTGGCGGTGAGCATAATCACGGGAAATGATGAATATTTATCGTGACCTTTCAGGAACTTACATACTTCCATCCCGTCTGCGTCGGGAAGCATCAGATC
>JAQIDA010000372.1 GCA_027858275.1 Candidatus Kapaibacterium sp.
ATATTCCCGTATTCCACGATGACCAGCACGGAACAGCGATTATTTCCGGAGCGGCGATGCTCAACGCTGCCGAACTCGCCGGCAAAAAACTTGAAGATATGAGAGTTGTATACAACGGCGCCGGAGCTTCCGGTATCGCTTGCGCTACATTCCATATCAGCCTCGGTGTGAAACCTGAAAATGTAATAATGTGCGATTCAAAAGGCGTTATATACAAAGGCCGTAAAGAAGGAATGAATGTCTACAAAGAAGCTTTCGCGGTCGAAACAGAACTGCGTACTTTAACTGAAGCTTTGGTCGGTGCGGATGTATTTTTTGGATTGTCAAAAGGCAACTGTGTCAGCAAAGATATGATCAAGCCAATGGCTAAAGATCCTATTATCATGGCAATGGCTAATCCTACTCCCGAAATATCCTACGAAGACGCTGTCGAAGCTCGTCCTGACGTGATTATGGCAACAGGTCGCTCGGATTATCCGAATCAAGTGAATAACGTACTCGGCTTCCCCTTCATTTTCCGCGGCGCGTTAGATGTCAGAAGTTCAGCCATCAACGAAAAAATGAAACAAGCGGCAGCTTATGCATTAGCGGCACTCGCAAAAGAAGAAGTTCCCGAAAGCGTAAAACGTGCTTATGGCGCTGAAGATATGTCCTACGGCAAATTATATATTATTCCAAAACCTTTCGATCCGCGAGTTTTGACTTGGGTTGCTCCGGCAGTGGCAAAAGCCGCGATGGACACCGGCGTGGCTCGCAAACCTATCGCTGATTTTGATAAATATCGCGAAGAACTCAGTATCCGCATGGGCAGAACAGAACTCATTATGAGCAATATGTTCCACAAAGCATCTGCTGATCCTAAACGCGTTGTGTTCGCAGAAGGCACAGAACCGAAAATCATCAAAGCCGCTCAGCAGTCTTACGAACAAGGAATCGCCAAACCGATCCTTGTAGGCGACGCCGACGAAATCAAAGCTATAGCCGAAAAACACGGTTATCATTTAGACGGAATTGAAGTCATTAATCCGAATGCCTGTGATAAATTTGAAGATTACTCTGATGAATACTTCAAAAAACGCCAAAGGAAAGGTATTACCCGTATTGAAGCCGGCAAGGTAATGAGCACAAACAATTACTATTTCGGCGCGATGATGGTTTATAAACAAGACGCTGACGCTATGATCTCCGGTTTGAGAAGTAATTATCCTGAAACACTTCGCCCGTCACTCGAAATCATCGGAAGAGACGAAAGATATAAAAAAGTTTCCGGTATGTACATCTTAACTGATAAAACTAAAACATACTTCGTCGCAGACACTACTGTAAACGTTGATCCCGATACGGAAACTATCGCTGATATAGCATTGATGACTTCAGACTTTGTGACTAATTTTGATATTACTCCTCGGGTTGCATTGTTGTCATACTCTAACTTCGGCTCAGCCGGTGGTGCTTCTCCTAAGAGAATGCGCGATGCTTTGCAGATTATTCGCAAACGCAATCCGGAATTAAATATTGACGGTGAAATGCAGGCTGATACAGCAGTTAACCCCGATCTTATCAAACGCAGATATCCTTTCAGCACATTGAAAGATGGCGCTAACGTCCTGATATTCCCTAACTTAAGCTCAGGCAACATCGCATACAAATTGCTCTCGAAAATCGGCGGCACGAAAGTAATCGGCCCGGTTCTTCAGGGATTCGCTCGCTCAGTTCATGCTTTGCAGCGCGGCGCGGAAGTTGATGAGATTGTCAACATGGTAGCATTAGCAGTTGTTGACGCACAGCACAAAGAAAAAGCATAATTCTCTCCGAGAGAGTTTGTTTTCTTACAAGAAGACCGATTGGGTTTAATTCAATCGGTCTTTTGCATATTAGGGAGATGAAGCCAACTGATGAAAGTGGAATCCATCGAAGAGAAGAACCACCCCACCGCAAGGCGGCACCCCTCCTTGGAAGAGGAGGGGAATTTGAAGACAGCGCACACCTTCCGAAGGTTTCTTTACCTTCGGCAAGGTTTCTTAAAACATAATTTTTTTCATACGGACAACGATAAAATGAAAATATATACAGACAGCATCGAATTTGCCGAGAAATATATTGATCCCGCTGATTGGTCAAAAATTAAAACTAATGACATTCAATCGGAGCTGATTGATTTCGGCAGGGGCCTTTTTACTTCTGATATAATTTTTGAAGCTGAAATTGATTTTATCGAGGGAATTAATTATCTTTTTCTCGTTGATTACGCCCCGGAATCTCAGTACGACGCTCTGATCAAATTCGCCCATAACAATAAAACTCTTCCGGACGGCATAGTCTGTCTTGCCGGATCGGGCAAAAAATTCCACGGTTTTCATAATCGTAAATGGGTGGCAAAGCAGGGGAACATTCATTTATCAGCTTATTTCTCGCCTATGACAAAAGTCGCGTCTCTCGGACTCGGATTCACAATTGTATCTGCCCTGTCTGTCATGCAGGCAATTGATCAAATAGCCGGATTGAAAGACAAAGCCCGCGTCAAATGGGTAAATGATATATTGATTGACGGCGCGAAAGTCTCCGGCGTTCTGGCGCATACGCAGATACAGGGCGAAATATGCTCATCCGCCATTTTCGGAATAGGAGTAAACGTTGAAACTTCCCCGGATTCCGATCCGACAGAATTTGTTCCCAAATCCGCATGTATTAATGAGTTCTTAGATCAAGAACTGCAAATCAAGCAGAAAAAAGTTTTCACAAATCTTGTTGAGCGTCTAGCAGGCAACTACACACTATTAATTTCCGGCGGATACAAGCCCCTGTTGCAATCTTATGTCGACAGATCGCTGATTATAGGCAAAGAAGTGAAAATCATGTCAGACATCCGGGGTGAGGATGATAAAGAAATGCTCCGCGGTAAAGTCGTAGGTATCGGCGAAAATCTTGAATTGTTTTTTGAAGGACGTGAAGAGCCGGTTGTAAGTGGCAGACCTGTGATATTGTAAAAGAATTAATTCGTAGAGACGCCCAATATGGGCGTCTTGGCAAGTAATAAATACTTCACAATTCCCAATATTCAATCGTGCATGAGACGCCAAAATTGGGAGTCTCTAAAGAATCATGATGATTTTGTTCCAATTGTTTTTCGTAGAGAGGCTGTCTCATAAGTCCTCCCAAAAATGCTCAAAAAACAATATTTTCGGGCATTTTTATTACAATACACAAGTCATACAAACGTCTATAAG